>JAHZJR010000040.1 GCA_022600805.1 Pseudomonadota bacterium | reverse complement strand
TGCACGAGCCGCTGCAAAGCCACCTAAGCCACAATTAGTCGTTGACATTTCTGCACCACCAGCAACCATTACATCAGCATCGCCATATTCTATTAAACGTGAAGCATCGCCAATATTGTGAGTACCAGTTGTGCAAGCAGTCACAATGGCAAAATTAGGCCCTTTAAGGCCATATTTAATCGATAAGTTACCAGAAATCATATTAATGATTGAAGAGGGTACAAAGAAAGGCGAGATGCGTTTAGCACCTTTTTCTCGATATAAGTCTGCAGTCGCTTCGATAGTGCCTAGACCACCAACACCTGCGCCAATAGCAACACCAATACGCTCAGCATTTTGTTCTGTGACTTCTATGCCGGAGTCTTCAATGGCTTGAATACCAGCCGCCATACCGAAATGAATAAAAGGATCCATCTTTTTAGCGTCTTTGGGTTTGAGATAGTCGCTAATGTCAAAATCTTTTACTGAACCACCAAATTTGACTGATTGGCCTTCTGTATCAAGGTTGGTCAAAACATTGATACCTGATTGGCCATTAAGGATGTTTTCCCAAGCCTTGTCAACGGTATTTCCAACTGGTGAAACGATACCCAATCCAGTAATTACAACTCTTCTTTTACTCATAACATTACTTTTTTTAGAAAAAAATAAAAAAGGCGCTTAATTCTAAGAAGAAAGCGCCTTATTACTTAGCAAGCTAAACGGAAATTACAAATTATTGTTAACGTAGTCAATGGCTTGTTGAACAGTTGTAATGTTTTCTGCTTGATCGTCAGGGATTTCACAGTCAAACTCTTCTTCAAGAGACATTACCAATTCAACAGTATCTAGAGAATCTGCACCTAAGTCGTCAATAAATGAAGCGTTATTATCGATATCACCACTTACGTCTAATTGCTCAGATACAACCTTCTTAACTCTTTCCTCAATGCTCATTTGTTATTTCCTGTTAGTATAATTAAAGTTATTATTTTATCGATTATTAGTTACAAAACAAGCCTAAATTACAAAAAAATAGAATTAATTTTGATAGTGTGTAGGATCATCAATGTCTGCTTCAAGAAAGCCAAGTTTTCGATACTCACAAGCATCACAAACTCCGCAAGCTTCCCCGCGTTCGTTGGCCTGATAACAGGTGGTGGTTTTGGAATAATCAACACCTAGTAACATGCCTTTTTGAATAATCTGTGCTTTGTTAAGGCTGATTAACGGCGTTTGTATGTGGATTTGTTGCCCCTCAATGCCTTGCTTGGTAGCTAGATTTGCCATCGTTTCAAACGCATCAATATAAACTTGTCGGCAGTCAGGGTAGCCAGAATAATCCAGTGCATTAACCCCAATAAAAATATCTTGACAATCTAGCACTTCAGCCCAGGCAAGCGCGTAAGACAAGAAAATAGTGTTTCTTGCTGGTACATAAGTAACAGGAATTTTGTCACTCTCTACAAAGTCAGGTACATCAATATTGTTGTCAGTGAGGGCCGAACCGCCAATATCAGCTAAAGATATTTTCATAATACGGTGTTCAGTTACCCTAAAGTTTTTGGCAACGTTGGCAGCAGCGACGAGTTCTGATTTTTGTTTTTGACCATAGTCAAAGCTTAATGCAAAACAATCGTATCCTTGGGATTTGGCAATGGCTAGTGTTGTGGTCGAGTCAAGACCTCCAGAAAGCAAAACAACTGCCTTTTTTTTGGTATTAGACATTGGCTAAGTTACCTTTCTCTTCTAGCCATTTCTTGCGATCAGATGCACGTTTTTTACTCAAAAGCATGTCCATAGTTTGATCCGCTTGCAGTGGATTATCAAGGGTTAGCTGAATAAGCCTTCTAGTGTCGGGCAACATGGTAGTTTCGCGCAGTTGTGCAGGATTCATTTCACCCAAACCCTTGAAACGCTGTACTTGAATTTTAACGCGTTTATTGTCGTTTTCAAGCTTACGAATGATGCTATCACGCTCACTATCGTCTAGAGCGTAATAAACCTGCTTGCCTGCATCGATGCGATATAACGGCGGCATAGCCACATAAACATGACCATCTTTTACCAAACGTGGAAAATGTTTTACAAATAAGGTGCAAATCAGCGTGGCAATGTGGGCACCATCAGAATCAGCATCTGCCAAAATACAGATTTTGCCATATCTTAAATTAGATAAATCCTCGCAATTAGGCTCTAATCCAATAGCAACACTAATATCGTGAATTTCATTGCTCGCTAAAACCTGTTCTGAGTCAACCTCCCAAGTATTTAAGATTTTTCCTCTCAGGGGCAAAATAGCTTGATATTCTTTGTCCCTGGCTTGTTTAGCAGAACCACCCGCTGAATCACCTTCTACTAAAAAAACTTCAGTTTGAGTAAGGTCAGTGCTGGTGCAATCAGAGAGTTTTCCGGGTAAGGCAGGGCCGCTGACAATCTTTTTGCGAATTATTTTTTTATTGGTTTTTAGGCGCGCTTGTGCATTGCTAATTGCTAATTGGGCGATTTGTTCCGCAATATCTGTATGCTGATTAAGCCACAAGCTAAAAGCATCCTTAACGACACTAGAGACAAAACCGGCACATTCTCTAGAAGACAATCGTTCTTTGGTTTGACCGGAAAACTGTGGATCTAGAATTTTAATGGATAAAACGTAGGCAATTCTTTGCCAAACATCATCTGGTGTCAGTTTGATGTTTTTTGGAATTAAGTCTCTAAATTCACAAAATTCTTTAAGTGCATCAGTTAGTCCTGAACGTAGTCCATTAACATGCGTTCCGCCATTGATAGTAGGAATAAGATTAACATAGCTTTCGGCAACAACATTGGTGTTGTATTGAGTCCAGGCTAGCGAGCAGTTCAATTGCTGTTCGTTGGACTCAAAGTTAACCACAAAGGGTTTTTCAGGTAAGTTGTCTAACCCATCTAATGCCATTGATAGATAGTCTTTTAATCCTTCTTGATACATCCATTTGTCGGTTGTATCATCAATTTCATTGTGAAAATTAACCTCTAGCCCAGGGCACAAAACCGCTTTAGAGCGCAAATTATGGCGTAATTTTGTTGCTGAAAATTTAACGGTATCAAAAAATTGAGCATCTGGTGTAAATTTAACTTTGGTGCCAGTATTGCGCTTTCCAACGGTAGATATAACCTCTAGTTCAGTTTTTTTAAACCCATCTGCAAAGCTGATATGGTGTTCTTTAGAATCACGTTTAATCCAAATTTCCACTAAGGTGGAGAGGGCGTTAACCACTGAAATACCAACACCGTGCAAACCGCCTGAAAATTGATAAGAGTCATTGGAAAACTTACCGCCCGCATGAAGCTTAGTAAGGATTACCTCAACACCTGATTGACCCTCTCCTGAGTGTATATCAACGGGCATACCTCGACCATTGTCTTCTACCGATAGCGAGCCATCTTTGTAAAGCACAACACTAATTTTATTAGCATGTCCTGCAACCGCCTCATCAACACTGTTATCAATAACTTCTTGAGCAAGGTGATTTGGACGCTCGGTTTCGGTATACATACCAGGGCGCTTTCTAACAGGCTCAAGTCCTGTTAAAACTTCAATTGAAGAAGAATCGTAATTGCTCATGTGTATCCTGCCCAAGAATATATTTGCCAAGTATCATACCAAAAAAAGCCTCGTAAAAACGAGGCTTTTTTTAGCTATCTGAATAACAAATACTTTTACATCATGCCACTCATACCGCTCATATCTGGTGCCGCAGCTGGTGCGCCACCTTCTTGAGGAATATCAGTAATCATAGCTTCTGTAGTAATCATTAATCCAGAGATACTGGCAGCGTGTTGAAGTGCTGCACGGGTTACCTTAGTAGGATCAAGAATACCCATTTCAAGCATATCACCGTAAGACTCATTGCCTGCATTAAAGCCATAATTACCTTCGCCACTGGCAACATTGTTAAGTACAACAGATGCTTCGCCGCCGCCATTAGAAACGATTTGACGCAATGGTGCTTCCATCGCACGCATTAGAATCTGAATACCGATATCTTGGTCGTGATTGCTACCTTTTAAATCAGTCATAGCGCTAATTGCACGAACTAATGCAACACCACCACCTGGTACTACGCCTTCTTCAACAGCAGCGCGAGTTGCGTGTAATGCATCATCAACGCGATCTTTCTTCTCTTTCATTTCTACTTCTGTCGCCGCACCTACTTGAATAACTGCAACACCGCCAGATAATTTAGCCAGACGTTCGTTTAATTTTTCTTTGTCATAATCAGAAGTTGTGGTTTCTAATTGTGCTTTAATTTGAGCGACACGACCATCAATTGATTCTTTTGATCCTGCACCATCAACAACAACTGTTTCATCCTTGCCAACTTCGATACGCTTAGCGCCACCTAGTTGTAATTCAGTGATACCCTCTAATGACAAACCAATTTCTTCAGAAATCACTTCACCACCGGTTAATACAGCCAAGTCTTGCAAGATCGCTTTACGACGAGCACCGAAGCCAGGCGCTTTAACAGCAGCCACTTTTACAATGCCACGCATATTGTTTACCACCAGTGTTGCAAGTGCTTCACCTTCAATATCTTCGGCAATAATTAACAAAGGTCTGCCAGATTTTTGTGCAATTTCTAATGTTGGTAATAAGTCACGAATGTTGGAGATTTTTGCATCATGTAATAAAATTAACGGACTATCCAAATCAGCGGTCATGGCGTCTTGATTGTTAACAAAATAAGGCGATAAGTAACCACGATCAAATTGCATACCTTCAACTACTTCTAGGGCGTTATCAAAACCAGATCCTTCTTCAACAGTAATAACACCTGCTTGACCAACACGTTCCATCGCTTCAGCAATAATTTCACCAACTGAGCTATCTGAGTTAGCCGAAATTGTGCCTACTTGAGCAATAGCCTTTGTATCGTTACAAGGCTGAGACAATTCACGTAATGCGTTAACCGCAGCTTCTGTTGCTGTATCAATACCACGCTTAAGATCCATAGGATTCATACCTGCAGCAACAGATTTAACACCTTCTACAACTAATGCTTGCGCCAATACAGTTGCTGTTGTTGTGCCGTCACCAGCAATATCATTGGTTTTAGAAGCAACTTCTTTAACCATTTGTGCACCCATATTTTCAAACTTATCTTCTAGTTCGATTTCTTGAGCAACAGAGACACCATCTTTGGTGATGTGTGGTGAGCCAAATGAACGATCAATAACAACATTTCTACCTTTTGGTCCAAGTGTGACTTTAACTGCGTTTGCTAGCATGTTGACACCATCTAACATTAAGTTTCTAGCGTCTGAGCTAAATTTAATATCCTTTCCTGACATGATTTATTTCTCCTTTAATCGATGATTGCCACAATGTCGTCTTCACGCATTACCAGCAAAGATTCACCATTTGAATTAATTTCTGAGCCTGCATATTGACCAAATACAACAGTATCGCCAACTTTTACCTCTAATGCAACAACCGTTCCAGCATCTGTAGTTTTGCCCTTACCAATAGCAAGAACTTTACCTTGAGAAGGTTTTTCAGTAGCTGAATCTGGAATGATTAAGCCACTTGCTGTTGTCTTTTCTTCTTCTATTCTACGAATAATCACGCGATCGTGAAGGGGACGAATATCCATTTTTTTCTCCTAATTAATAAACGATAAGTTTTAAGGCTAATGCTTAATTTAAAAAAACTAAATAGAGGCTTCTTCTAAAGTTAATTTAAGCTTTTGCATAGCTTTATTTTCAAGTTGACGAACTCTTTCTGCAGAAACACCATACTTGTCTGCTAAAGTATGTAGGGTTGTTTTTTCTTCTTTCAAGTATCTGGATTGTAAAATATCCAAACTTCTTTCATCTAATGAAGAAAGCGCCTTATAAAGCTGCTGCTGTTGATTTTTTTGAGAATCATCAATCAACAATTGCTGCTCTGGCGTTTGTGTGTTTTCGTTAGTGAGATATTGCTCTGGTGCATTTGAATCTTCATCATCAGAATTTTCAAAAGCGACATCATTAAACTGCAAGCGTGATTCCATCTCTAATACATCTTTGCGCCTAACGCCCAAATCTTGGGCGATTTGATCAGCTTGATCACTATTAAGAGATTGGTATATTTTGGATTTAGCTTGTTTAAGTTTAAAAAACAATTTGCGTTGGGCTTTGGTCGTCGCTACTTTAACAATTTTCCAATTTTTAAAGATAAATTCATGAATTTCAGCGCGAATCCAGTACACTGCAAATGAGGCTAAACGAACGTTTTTATGGGGATTAAAGCGCTTAACGGCTTTCATCAGACCGATTGTACCTTCTTGTATTAAGTCTGCTTGCTCAAGGCCGTAGCCTTTATAACCATGTGCAATAAAAGCCACAAAACGCATATGTGATAAAACCAATTGCCTTGCAGCGCTCAAATCGTGGTTTTCATATAACTTGACAGCTAGCTCATGCTCTTGCTCGGGCGTTAATATGGGTGGGTATTTTTGAACACCTAAAGCACTGGTAGCGCTAGACATTGGCAGGGCAAACTCTGGACTCATTTAAACAATCAATATAATTAAGGATTAATATTATAGGTTAAATCAATGAGTTAAGCAAGGATTGATGTTTTGATACTTGCTCAGATAGTTGTAGCCGTTGGGCATGAATTATTTGAGATAAATCCTCTAAAGCCACTTTAAAATTATCATTGATCACTAAATAATCAAATTCATTGTAATGTTGCATCTCACTTACGGCATCTTGCATACGCCTATCGACAATTGTTATGTCGTCCTGACCTCGATCTGTGAGGCGCTCACGAAGTGCTGCTTCAGAAGGTGGCAAGATGAAAATACCCGTGGCATCTGTAAAGGTTTGCTTGACTTGTCTAGCACCTTGCCAATCAATTTCCAAGATAACATCCGTACCCGTAGCTAACAAATCTTTAACCGTTTGTTTAGCGCTACCGTAATAATTATCAAACACTTGAGCAGATTCAATAAAGCCATTATCTTTATTGATTTGATCAAACTCTTGTTGAGAGATGAAAAAGTAATTTTTACCATGCACTTCGCCAGGACGCGCATTACGTGTAGTGTGTGAAATCGATACACATAAATTCTCAGTTTTTTCAATCAACGCCTTAACTAAAGAAGTTTTGCCACAGCCTGAAGGTGCAGCAACAATAAATAAGTTAGCCATTATGATTCAGGTGTATAGCCTTGAACGTCATCAGCACCTTCTGCTGAGAAAAAGAATTTATCCATTTGCTCTTTTAAGTATTTTTGTGCATTTGGATCCATCATGCTTAAATTGTTTTCATTGATAACCATGGTTTGATGGTCAAGCCATTGCTGCCAGCCTTGTTTAGATACATTGGCTAAAATTTTTTGCCCTAGTTCGCCAGGGTAAGGTGCTCGATCTAGCGCTTCTAATTCTTGGTTAAGTTTGACACATTGTACGGTATTCATAATTCTTGGATCCTGACGCCTAAAACTCTTAGACTTAAAAAATAAATAATCACTGACAAGCAAATAACACCAACAAGTGTGCTAATTCTAGAAAATGCATCTGCATTAATATAGAATTCTTGCGCTTGATCAAAGTTCAAAATAAAGAGTACCATTATAAAGCTTGCTATCAAAACTTTAAAAAACATTTTGATTAAATTTTGAGAAAAAGTAAAAATTGATTGTCTTTTTAAATAATAATACAAAATTAAACCGTTAATCAAAGCAGAAATTGAGGTGGCAGCAGCCAAGCCAACATGATCAAAATAATAACCTAAAACAGCGTTTAACATCACATTGGAAAACATGGCCACAACTCCAGCTTTAACAGGTGTTGCAGTGTCACCTCTAGCAAGAAAAACCGGTGCCAAAACTTTAACCATAATAAAAGCCATCAAACCTGAACCATAGGCCATTAGGCTTAAAGAAGACTGTTGTGCGGCAAATACACTAAATTTATCATATTGAAATAGCGTGATCATTAGCGGTTCGGCTAGCAAAACCAATCCAGCACAAGCAGGCAAGCCAAAAATTAGGCCAATTTTTAAAGCGTAATCAATGGTTTGAGTAAATTTCTGGGTATCTTTGTTGGCGTAATGTTTGCTCAGTTTGGCGAGTGCTACAGTGGCTAAAGCAATACCAATTAGAGCCAAAGGCAACTCCAGCAAGCGATCAGAATAATACAGCCAAGAAACACTGCCACTAACCAAAACCGAGGCAATCATGGTGTCAATCAGCAAGTTTATTTGCGAAACAGATACGCCAAATAAAGCCGGCAACATACGTTTTTTGAGTTTTTTAACTGCCTTGTGATCTCCTTTAGCTAATTTGGGCAATCTATTAATTTTAATTAAAAAAGGAATTTGAAACAGTAACTGCAATATGCCACCAATCAACACACCCCAGGCTAACGCCATAATCGGCGTATCAAGATGTTGTGATAGATAAACACTAGATAAAATCATAGAAATATTGAGCAATACCGGTGTGAAGGCAGGGACGGAAAACCTGTCATAGGTATTTAAAATACTACCTGAAAAAGCGGTTAAAGATATTAACAACAGGTACGGAAAGGTGATGCGTAGCATGTCTGATGCTAGATTAAACTTAGTTAAATCTGATTCGAAATAAAAACCCCAAGCAAACATAAAAATAATAACTGGAGCTGCAATCACAGCAATCAGAGTAATAATAATTAAAATTTTTAAAAATCTTGTACCAATATGGTTAATGATATTTTGAACTTCAGCCTGCGTTTCGTTAGCCTTGGCTTCAGCCAAAATAGGGATGAAAGCTTGTGAAAATGCCCCTTCGCCAAATAACCTTCTTAAGAAGTTAGGGATGCGAAAGGCCACCAAAAAAGCGTCGGTTAATCCGTTAGCACCAAAATATTTTGCAATAAAAAAATCTCGTACCAAGCCCAAAATACGAGACAAAAAAGTCATGCCAGTGACAATACTGCTTGACTTTAAAAAAGACTTATTCATTAAAAAGCGCTGGCTTTATTCCTCAACAGGGCCACGCATAATGCCAACTTTTGAGCCGCGAATACAGTTAACAAACTGCATAACTTCAGGGCTATCAGACTCTGAAACTTCTAATTCTTTTAGCATTTGATCGAGTAGTCGGCCAGTTGATTCCCGATAAACAACTTTAAAAGCACGTTTGATTGAGGCAATCGCACTAGATGAAAAGCCACGACGACGCATTCCTTCAGCATTGATACTACGTACTCGAGTTTGAGTACCTGAAGCCACCATATAAGCTGGAATATCTTTATTAACATGACAGCCCATGCCAATATAAGTATGGATGCCAATCATACAAAATTGCTTAACCAGAGTAAAGCCACCTAAAATCGCCCAATCATAAACTTTAACATGGCCTGCTAGTGAGGCATTGTTGGACATAATAACATGATCGCCAATTTGACAATCATGTGCAATATGAACATAAGCCATCAGCATATTGTTAGAACCAACTCGAGTCAGTGATTTTTCTTTTTCAGTACCACGGTTAATTGTGCAAAATTCACGAATTAGGTTTTCATCACCAATAACAAGGTTGGATTCTTGCCCTTCTTCATAGGTGATGTCTTGAGGGTCGCCACCAATAGAAGCAAATGAATAAATGTGATTATTTTTGCCAATTTTGGTCGGTCCTTGAATAACAGCGTGAGATTCAACAATGGTGCCAGCATCAATCTCCACATTAGCGCCAATAACTGCATAGGCGCAAATTTCTGCATCTTTATGAACTTTCGCACTTGGATCTACAATTGCACTTGGGTCTATAGCCACAGGATTCTCCTCAAGAATTTTGCTTTAATTTATTCAGCCGCTTTTTGTGTACACATAAGTTCAGCCGTGGTTACAACATTGCCATCGACAGTTGCCCTACATTTAAATTTCCACATTCCACGTTTAACCGTCATAACCTCTACCTCAAGGCGTAATTGATCTCCTGGTTCAACCATACGTTTAAAACGCACTTTATCAACACCGACCAACATGTAAATTTGACCATCAATTGGCTTACCAACTTCTGATTTAAATGCCAAGATTCCCGTAGCTTGTGCCAATGCTTCAACAATTAAAACTCCTGGCATAATTGGCTGAGCAGGGAAATGGCCAGTAAATTGTGGCTCATTAAAGGTAACGTTTTTAAGGGCGACCAGCGTCTTTCCCACTTCAAGCTCAAGTACTCGATCAATCAGTAAAAACGGATAGCGATGAGGGAGATAGTTTTTGACATCTTGAATGTTCATTTCCATAATTATTTTCCTTTTAAATGGGTAAGCTTGATATTTAAATATTGGGTGATTTTATCAAGTTTTGTTAACCAAACACCAACAATCTGCCATTTTTTATGAGGCATTAACGGCATAATGCCTGTATATATTCCTGGTGTTAGTATATTTTTATTAATCGTGCTTTTCGCATTAACAATCACATCATCACAAATATCAAGATGACCAACAACACCAACCATACCACCAATCATACAGCGTTTGCCAATATGAGTACTGCCTGCAACGCCTGTGCAAGCAGCAATAGCAGTATCCTCACCGATAACAACATTATGAGCAATATGCACTAAATTATCAAGCCGAACACCCTGGTGAATGTGAGTATCTTCCAAAGTACCACGATCAATTGAAGTGTTGGCACCAATATTTACATTATTTCCAATGACGACATTGCCAAGATGTGCAATTGAATGCCAATGCTTGTGCCGGTCTCTAGCATTACCAAAACCTTCTGAACCGATTACAGCGCCAGATTCGATAACTACGTTGTTACCAATAGTAGTAGCTTGAAGAATGCTCACATTAGCGCCAATTGTGCAATTAGCACCTATTGTTGTGCCATCTTCAACAACTGTATTGGCGCCAATCGTTGTATCACATCCAATGCTTACTCGTTCTCCAATGCAGCAGTTTGGTGCTACGATAGCGTTATTTGTGTCGGCACTAGTATGAATACCATTAGTGTGCACTACTTTATGTTTGAACAAGTGGGTTATTTGTGCAAAGGCCAAATACACATCGTCAACAATAAGCGCGTTGGTATTGCAAAATTTGTGCAAAGGTTGGCTGATAATAACCGCACTTGCCTGGGTGTTTGATAACTGATCTTGATATTTACTGCTCACCACGTAGCTGAGCTGCCCGGATTTTGCACAATTAATACTAGCCAGGCTTTTAATGACTAGATCATTCTGACCAACCAACTCAGCATTAACAAGCTTGGCAATTTCCCCCAGTGTGTGCATGTTACCCTTGTATCACGTTTTTTTTAAAAGCTGGTGCCCAGTGTAAATTCAATGGTCTTGGTTTGGTCAGTAGCTTTTTTAATTAATGGTTTGGCAGCGTAAATACCTAATGGTCCGACCGGTGTAAGCCATGAGAATGCCACACCAGTTGACATGCGAATTTCATCAACACTTAAGTTTGAGGCTTTTTCTTCAACTGAACCCGCATCAATAAAGGCACTCATGCGCATGTTTTTACTGTCGTTGATAAACTTCATTGGCGAGATAACCGATGTACCTGCTAACAGTGATAATTCACCACCTTTGGCAATTGTAGTTGCATTTCCATTGCCATCCAAGTATGTAGCACCTAAAGAGTTAAAATCAAAACCCCTTACTGAAGATGAGCCACCGCCGTAGTAGCGCTTAAAGAAGGGTAGCTCTTTATCGCCATAGCCTTGTGCTAGACCTAGGCTACCATTTAACTTCCAAGTTAAGTCGTTACCGAGTGGGTAATAACTTTTATGAGAAGCATCGAGTTTGTAATATTGAAAGTCTGCAATCGGCAAAGCTAGGTCAAAACTTAAGTTATTTTTACTACCTTCGGTTGGATAGTTAAAGTTATCTAGGGTGTTGTTTGACCAATTAAGATTGGTTTTAACTTCGGTTTTATCATTACTTGTACATTGTGTAGGCTCATAAGTACTGAGCATAGTAGTACCACAAGTAATATCGCGACTTGACACCCTGAGATCTGCACCAATACGGGTTTCTTTGGTAATTGGAATACCGTAACCTAGACTAAAACCGTTTTCATCAATCTTGTATGAAGCGACATCAAGCTCTGTGCCGTCCAAAGATTTGGTAAAAATACCATAACTAATCGAATGACCATCTTCGGTAAAGTATGGATCAGAGAAGTAAAAACTCATCTCTTGTACCGCTTCAGAGTTTGAAAAAGCCGCGTTAAGCGTGTTGCCCGTTCCTAGGAAGTTGTTTTCTTTAATACCCATATTAAATGAAGCGCCCGAGCTATTTGAATGCGATAGGCCAATTGAAAAAGTACCGGTTTTAGTTTCTTCAACACTAAAGTGTAGGTTAATCTTATCGTTAAATCCTGTTAGCTTTGATACGTCCATTTTGACATCAGAAAAATACCCTAAACGCTTGATTTTTTTAATCGATTCATCCAACTCAGTATTGGAGTATAACCCCCCTTCATTGATGCCGATTTCACGACGAATAACCTCATCTTGAGTTCGCGTATTACCAACAATGGTAATACGGTTGATATAGACTTTTTTATTAAGCGCAATGTTAACTTCTAGATCGATGACGTGAGAGTCTGTATTTTCTTTGGTAATAGGGTCCACTTTAGCAAAAGCATAGCCTTGATCCGCAAAAACATCGGTGATTGCTTGAATGCTTTCAATTACTTTTTTACGTTCAAACACATCATTAGTGTTAATGCTGAGTAGCTCTTTTAACTCTGCAATAGATTGATTAAGTAAATCGCCAGTAAAGCTGATAGCGCCAAGTTTGTATTCAGCACCCTCACTAATTTGAATATCAATATCGATATTTTCTTTATTATCTGACAGTTCAGTTGCAATGTTAATCACTTTAAAATCAAGGTAGCCTGCATTGATATAAAGCGACTTCATTGCCTCAATACCCGCATCTAATGCTACTTTTGAATAATGATCTTTTTCTGTGAAATAGTTCATGATAAAGAAATCAGGCTCGCCAATCTCAAACAAATCTAGTAAGTCATCTTCGTCGTGAACATTGCCACCGCTGATCTTCATTGAGTTGATTCGAGCAACTTCGCCTTCTTGTATGTCTAGCTCAATACCAATACGATTTTGAGCGTCAGTCTCGATTTTTTTGCTGATTTTAATACCATAATAACCCTTGGAAACATAGGTCGCCTCAAGTTGTTCAATCAGTTTATTAAGCTGACGTTTATTGAAAATCTTGCCTTGAGAAAGATCCATATTTTTAAGGATTTGAGTTAATCTTTCTTCATCAATAACCTTGTCAGAATAGTTAAGAACATCAACGTATTTAATGTGTGGATTTTCTTGTAGATTAATTTTTAAAACGTTGTCTTGTTGCGACACCTCAATATCTTTAAAAAAATTGGTTTTATAAAGGTCTCGAATAATTTGACCAGAAACCTGGTTATTGTAATCATCACCTGCTTCAACAGGCAGATAGCTCAACACTGTTCCTCTAGAGATGGAGTTTAAGCCGAGTATTTCAATGCTTTTAATGGGATCAGCAAAAGCAATAGAAGGGCTAACAAGGCTAGCGGAGATCACTAATTTGAGTAACGATTTTTTCATAGAATTCATAAGATTATAATAAACGTATTAAGTCATTATACAGCGCAACAAAGGTTAATGACAAAATAACAAACAGACCAAATTTGGCAAATATTTGTTGCGCAGAATCACTCACAGGCGACCCTTTGATAATTTCAATCACATAGAAGAATAAATGCCCTCCATCAAGCAGGGGAATGGGTAACAGATTTAACAGACCAAGGCCGATGCTAATCAGTGCTAAAAAAGACAAAAAAGGTGTTAGTCCGACTTCTGCAGTTTTTCCAGCATAGTTAGCAATACTAACGGGGCCACTAATTTGCTCAATTGAAGCTTCACCAACAATCATTTTTTTAATCATTTTTAGATTGAGCAACGTTAATTGATAGACTTTAGATCCTGCTGATAAAAAAGCATCAATTGGATCTTTTTTTATTAACACTTGCCAGTCTTTTAAGTAGTTATCAGTAACATTGACACTCACTCCCGCTTTAGGAAGGTTGTCGATTAAGAGTGGCACTAAAGTACGTGTCAATGTGGCATTATTACGCTTAATAACAAGCTTAATTGGTTTGATAGGCTTGGCTTGTACAGCTAATACAAAGTCTTGCCAAGTATGAATACGTTGACCATCCGCACTCAGCACTGTGTCTAGTGGCCGTAGTCCAGCTTTACTAGCAGCAGAATTAGGCGCAACTGTTTTAATTACAGCTGGCAGCTCAGGCATGGCAAACTTAAAACCTAGATAGTGATCAAGTCCTTGCTCAGGATTAGATAAAAAATCACCCTCAATATTAAGCGTTATTGTTTTAAGGTCTTCGTTTTTAGAGCGCGCCTGAATTGTTAAAGGTTGGGTATCAACAGCTTGAATAAATTGATTAGAAAACTCGCTAATACTAGGTGTAGGTGAATAATTAATACTAAGAAGTTCATCGCCTACTTGCAAGTTAGCCTGATCAAAAAATCCTGAATCTGAAATAGAGCCAACAACCGGCTTAATACCGTTAACACCTAAGATAAAAACAAAAGCAAAGAGCACAATAGCCAACAAAAAATTAGCAATAGGTCCTGCTGCTACAATGGCAAAACGCTTATATACAGACTGTCTATTAAAGGCGCGGTGCTTTTCCTCATCGTCAACTTGCGCCTCATTTTCATCCAGCATTTTGACATAACCGCCCAAAGGAATAGCGCACAAGGTAAATTCGGTTTCGCCACGCTTAAAAGATTTGATAACCTTGCCAAATCCAACGGAAAATCTAAGAATTTTGACATTAAATTTTTTAGCTACCCAATAATGCCCATACTCATGAATGGTTACTAAAATACCAATCGTTACAGCAAATGATAAGAGGGCGGTTAAAAAACCCATGTAATTTATAGCTGAGAGTGAGTGTGTCCTGCTTCTTTAAGGCGTTTTAAGTACGTTGCCCATAAAGACTGCTGGTCTGTCGCTAGCTTGTACAAGTGTGTCCATGAATAAATACCACTATCATGACCATCACTAAAAAATAGAATAATTGCATAATTGCCGGTAGGCTCAATGCGTTCAATAGTGACATTTTCCTTGTCAAGTTGCAAAGTTTCTTGACCTGGACCATGACCCACCACCTCTGCCGAAGGGGAGTAAACCCTTAGAAACTCAGTGCTTAGTGGGTATTCAACGCCATCAAAAGTCAAGGTTAAAATGTTTTTGTCTTTATTTAAGGTGATATTACTTGGTGTTTGCATGGTTTGCCTTATAGATAAATATATAGGCGATATTTTAGCAGAACTATCGTTTTCATTAACCTTTAGCTTTATAAGTGGATAAAATAATGCCTATGATGATAAATTTTACAAAAATGCACGGCTTGGGCAACGACTTTATGGTGGTTGACAACACAAGTGGTGATATAAGCTTTAGCGTTGAGCAGATCGCCCATCTATCTGACAGGCATTTTGGTGTGGGTTTTGATCAGCTACTTGTTGTAGAATCAAGCACTTCGCCAGAGGTTGATTTTCGCTACATTATTTACAATGCAGATGGATCTGAAGTAGCTCAATGTGGAAATGGTGCACGCTGCTTTGCGCGTTTTGTGCGTGAAAAAGGACTAACCCAACGCAACCCTATTGTAGTAGAAACCCACTCCAGTGTTATCAGTTTACAAATCAATACCGATAATACGGTACGTGTTGACATGGGTAGGCCTAGCTTTGAACCAGACAGCATTCCTTTGGTCGTATCAGAAGTTCAGCCCACTTACAATATTGAAGGCTTTGAAATGGGTATTTTATCGATGGGCAACCCACATTGTGTTTTACTGGTAGAGGAGGTTTCAACACTGGATATTGCTAACATTGCTCTAAAGGTGCAAAACAGCTCAGCCTTGCCGAGTCAAGCAAATATTGGGTTTATGCAAATTGTGAATCGCAATGAAATAAAGTTACGTGTTTATGAACGTGGTTCTGGTGAAACCTTAGCTTGTGGCAGTGGTGCGTGTGCCGCAGTCGTACACGGTGTCAAGCAGGGCTTGCTTGATGAGCGTGTTTGTGTACACCTAACAGGTGGGGATGCAAGTATTGAATATCTAAACAACGACAGCGTATTTTTATCTGGACCAGCAACATTTGTTTTTGACGCTCAAGTGGAAATTTAGCAATCTACAGAGAATATTTGCAAGTCTGATTGCCTGATTGCACTCAAACGTCCACCCCAAACACAGCCGTGATCCATTGGAAAAATATGCTTTTGTTGAACATTATTAAGCGCTGACCAATGGCCAAAAAATATATCTGTGTCTTTTAGTAGGCGTTTTTCATGCATAAACCAAGCCTTGTATCCATTAGGTGCTTGGTTAAAATTCAGCTTATGGGCAAACTCTAATTGGCCATTAGCCTTGCAAAATCGCATTCGCATCAAAGCATTAATTGTATATCGACACTGCTCCATTTCGCTTAAATCAGCTTGCCAAGTATCTGGCTGATTGTGATACATTTTTGTTAAAAAATCGCCTAAATTTTCACTTTTCAAATGTTTTTGTACCAATCTTGATTGTTTTAACGCTGTGTTTTTATCCCAATTTGGCGGAATACCCGCATGAACCATTAGAGCGCTATTATGGTCAATAATAAGTGGCTGTTGCAATAAGAATTCTAATAATTTTGTCGCGTTTTTTGAATGAACGATATCATTAAAAGTGTCTTTTTTCTTAGGTTTTATTTGGCCAAATGCGCAAGCTAATAAGTGAAAATCATGATTGCCCAATACCATTGATATATTGTCAGGATGTGCCTTAATAAATGTCAAAACTTCCAAAGATTTTTTACCACGATTAACCACATCGCCTAGAAAGAAAATTCTATCCTTATCTAGGGAAAAGTTAATCGATTTTAGTAAGCGTTGGAGTGCATCATAACAACCTTGAACATCGCCAATCAAATAATCAGACATTAATGCAAGGTGTAAGGCTCACTTAAAATAAATTCAGGAATTTCAGCTTCAAACCGCTCACCATCATCGTTAATCATTCCATAGGCGCCTTTCATGGTTCCTGTGGGTGTTTTAATGACTGATCCTGAGGAATATTGATAAGACTCACCAGGCATTAAATGCGGCTGCTGACCAATAACACCTTCACCAATTACATCTTCAACATGGCCTGTTTCGTCTTGAATACGCCAATGCCGAGTGAGTAGTTGAGCGCCAACTTCCCCTTGGTTGGTAATGGTAATAGTATAGGCAAAAGTGTGCTGGTTAATGGCAGCACTTGAGCGCTCCTCAATAAAGCTGACTTGCACGTCAATTTTGATGTTGTTTTTCATAATCTTTGGTTAGGGTGATAAAAGCGTCAATATTAAGCATTTCAGCCCGTTGAGATAGGTCAATGCTAGTTTGTTCTTGTGTTAGTAAAGATTTTAAACAATTTCTAAGTGTTTTTCTACGGTGAGAAAAGGCCGCTTTAACAACTTGTTCAAATAGCTTGATATTGTCAACCTTGCAGTTTTTAAGTGGCGTTAGATAAACTATAGCAGAATCTACTTTTGGTGATGGATCAAATGATTCTGGCGGAACAATAAAAATTAGCTCTACATCGAAAAAAGCCTGCATCATGACGCTTAAACGCCCATAAATTTTAGAGCCGTGAGTCGCTGACATTCTTTCAACCACTTCTTTTTGCAACATAAAAGTCATATCAATAATCTTGTCGCGATGTGCAAGTAAATGAAACAAAATAGGGGAGGATATATTGTAAGGTAGATTGCCCACAACTCTAATTGGTGGGTTGAATAAATCCAGGTCAAAATTAAGTGCATCGCCTTGATGAATCACTAGGTTGGGCTTGTTATAACTCTGTAAAATTTCAATTAAATCTCGATCAATTTCGATGACATTTAGCTGTTCTACACGATCTAAAAGCGGGAGTGTCATAGCCCCTTGACCAGGACCAATTTCTAATAAATTATCATCTTGTTTAGGAGCAATCGCTGCAATAATTTGATCGATAATTTTCTGATCAGTCAAAAAGTTTTGACCAAAGCGTTTTCGTGCTTTATGCTTTTTAGCTGTATCTAGCGCTTGTTTAGGCATGCTTTTTATTAATAAAATCTTGTGCGTATTCTAACGCAGTATGCAAACTTCCTAAACTAATATTGCCACTACCTGCTAGTGGTAAAGCTGTACCATGATCAACGGATGTACGAATAAATGGTAAGCCTAGCGTAATGTTTACTGCTTTTTTAAAGCCTAGCGTTTTAAGCACAGGTAATCCTTGATCGTGATACATGCTTAGGACACAATCAACTCCTTTGAGTGCGTCAACGGTAAATGCTGTATCCGCAGGTACGCTACCAAACAAGTTCAAGCCCTGTTGGTTAAGTTGTTGAATAAGCGGATTAATAATTTCAATTTCTTCCATGCCTAAACAGCCATCTTCGCCTGCATGAGGGTTAAGACCACAAACAACAATTCGAGGGTTACTGATACCGTAGCCTTCTAATGACTGATGAATGATGCGAATAGTCTTTTCCAGAGAGGCTGTTTGAATGTTTTGAGCTACCTGAGAAAGTGGCAGGTGAGTGGTTGCAAGTGCTACACGCAAACCTTGGGTGGCCAGCATCATCACAGTTTGCTCTGTATTTGACAAAGAAGCCAAGTATTCTGTATGGCCGGTAAAAGTAGGGTCAATGGTATTAATAATACCTTTATGAATAGGGCCTGTCACTAGCGCTTCACATTGATTAGTTAGGCAAAAATCAGTCGCTTTATCTAACGTGTTAAGCACATATTGAGCATTATCGGCATTTAAAACACCTGGTTTGATCAATCCACTTGCTTTAATAGGGTAGACACATAATTCACCTTTATTCAGAACTTTGTCAGACTCGACTATTTTTAAGGGTAAGTTTAAGATTTTTGCACGCTTTTTCAAGAGATCGGGATCAGCAAAAATTAATAAATTTTTAGCGGCTTGTTTTTGGGCATGAATAATGGTCAAATCAGGACCAATTCCGCCAGGCTCTCCTGGAGTAAATGCAATCGTCATTTATAGCATAATTTAGTAAAGTGAATAACTTATATTATAGTGTTAATATATAAGAAAAATTTTATATACTAGAATATTTTT
>JAHZJR010000039.1 GCA_022600805.1 Pseudomonadota bacterium | reverse complement strand
GTGAAAAATGCAGGCACCCTATTTACGTGATCTGGTAAATCGTAACTCCCAAAAAGCAACCCAACAACTATTGCAAAAATAAGTAGTAAAAAATACAATACCAGGTATTTATTTTCAGGGAAAAAGTTATTAACAATAATTGAATTTTTATTAATCACCGACCTATGTATAAAACTCAATATCAAAAGAAATACGACCAATAATTGCAACAATCTAGAGACACTTAATGGAACACCGAGGAGGCTGTCTCGAGAAGTTAACACAAAAAACATAAGTGGCTCAAATAATATTGACCAAATATACAATTTTGATATAGGTGCTACCATGTTTACTTATTAAAATTTATATTAAACTTATGCGGAAAAACTCTCCTTTTGATCCAGCCATTAATTAGCCAAACAGATATGAATATAATTGGCAGGGGCCATTTTAAAAAATTAAAGTTCTGTAAAATAAGCTTTATCTGGCTTATGTAATACTGTCTATAACTTATGATTTTTCCAGTCATAGAGTAAGAATCTCTTGAGCCATTAATACCCCAAGACATAATGTACTTATCCACAACTTTAATCTTACCCTTTAAAGACATTAAATTTCCAAAATGCAATGTAAACATGTCAGCTAGAATAATATCTTTACTATTGATAATTTCTCTTCTAAATAAGCCAAAAATTAATGCCGGTTGGCTATCTATAAGTCTTGTCATATATCGAATATACTTTGACTCAGATACCGAAGAACTAACATCAATAAGAATCTCTCCAGCGCCTTTTAAATTTTTAATTTTATAATTTGAAAAGACTAATGAGCAATTTGAATCATTATCTAGCACACTCACTAATTCTTCAATGTACCTGTCATCCCATGAGTCATCATGACTTGCGAACATAAAGTACTCGCCAACTGCATTATCAAGAACAAAACGGAAATTTTTTACAGGCATACCAAAATTCTTTTCCTGTTTCAAATAACGAACTCGATTATCTTGCTTACAATATTCTAAACATATATCTTTAGTCTGATCAGAAGAGTTGTCATCGGAAACAATTATTTCAATATCTAAAAATGTTTGCCCTAGCAAACAATCTAAAGTTTTTCTTAAATATTCCTCACCATTGTAAACAGGTAGGCCAATCGACACTTTAGGAAGGGTTTCTAGTCTTTTATTCATATAATTCATACGGTTAGCTTTTCACCAGCCTTCTCTTAACTGCCTTAAATAGGCTTGGAAGAATATGCTTTGCATGTAAACTAAAACTCAACCCTTCGCCGCACTTCAGATTGTATAAATCTGGGTGCACACAATCCATAAAATCAATTTGGTCTATTTCCATAACTTTAAAACTTTGGAGTTTATTAAAAATATCAGAATCTTTTTTAATATAAAGAAAGGTGTTTTGTCTATACCAAAAACCCACTCTCGAATCTCCCCAAAAAGCGGAACGGAATAAATCAAATGGAACGTAGTTATAGTCACTAAATATCTTTGCCCAGTAAGAATGCTTATTCTCGTTGATATGATCTGTTCCACCTTGTTTACAATAAGCAGCACTAAAGAGAACGGCATCAGATGTTCCAGTTAAACATTTAACAAACTGATTTGAAAGTACAGGATTAAGGTGTTCTGCGACTTCTAGCGACATGGTTAAATCTACTCTTTTCTCAACATTAAATACTTTATTTAAATCAATAGATTTATATTTAATATTTTTATCAATCATCATAGATTGGCTATTCCAATCACCATCAAATCCCAATAATTCCTTACTTCCATGCTCGTGACAGGCTTTAAGCCAGGCGCCTCTTCCACATCCGACATCTAATACCGATATTGGTTGCATATATTTCCATAAGTAGGCCAGGTAAATCTTTGCAGAATTGTAAGATGAATCTGACATCTTATCGTAAAATTCCTCATTATAAGAAACTCGATTATTTTTTAGATTTTTATTATTTTTCATATTTATTTTTTTACGTTATTTATAACAAATCCAATTAATTGTTGATCTTACTGAGCCCAGTATAAAGCTCATTCATATTTTTAATTCTAATTCCATAATCATCAAAAAAGTTAGACATACTGTTTTCTATGCCAACAAATTTTACTAAACTTTCTCTTGCTGACATTTGATCTTTGCCTGTATCACCTATAAACAATAGACTCTCTGAAGATACACTCTCTTTATTGATAATCTGATTTAGAGCTCGAGACTTGTTTATACCCGTTTCCGATGAAAAAACATCTTTAAAATATTTACCAATTTTTTTATTTTCTAAAATTAAATGCAATTCACTTGTGGGCGCATTTGAAACTATATATGTAGTATATTTTTTTGCAGAATAGGTTATCGCCTTATACGCCCCATCTATATATTGCGCTTTTAATAATTTGGAAACCACACTTTCTTTATATTGAGACATTAATTTTTCAATATGTTTAGACGCCACATCACCTTTCTCTTCTAGAAGATTACGTACAAGATAGTCAAATTGAACCTTTCTTGAAGTTCCTTTATTTTCCAGATGAAATAACCACATCCTTTCATAAAATATTGGATATTTATTGAATATATCTTGAAAAACACTGCTCTTTATAAAAGATGTATCCAATATAACGCCATCAAAATCAAATACTACAACTTCAATATTTTTATAAAAACTACTCACGTTCACAAAACATCAACTTCTTTCATTTTTTTAATTATCTCATTTGATGCCTCATCTTCTAGCCTTCTCCAAGGTAACCTACATGTTCCAACGTCTATCCCTTTTTCGTGAAAAAGGTCATAACATGTAATCGCTCTTGGACCTCTGGACTGTAAGATATTTCTAACTTTCAACACTTTATCCTGTAGCGCCATAGCATCATCTACACGCTTTTCAGAGCATGCTTTATAGAAATCAATCAATAAACCAGGTGCTACCAATGCTACCCCTGAAACGCATCCATCGGCTCCGCCAATAACACTAATAAACATAAGGCTAGTAGACCCAGCAATATAATCAACATTTTCTTTTTTTGCCACTTCTAGCATTTTTGTCAATCTTTCCACTTCCCCAGAGCCATCCTTTATTCCCGATAATCCAACACTTATTAGGTTACTAAAAAAATCAGGTGATATGTTAAATCCAGTGGTTCTAGGGTTATTGTAACAATGGACAGGGATATTTACAGAATTACATAACGCTTCAAAATGTTTTAAAATATCTTCTTCTGTAAGAATGCTTCCAGAATAGTAATATGGGACAACTGAAGCAACTATATCAGCCCCGCTATCTTCTGCAAATTTAGCCAATTCGATTGTTTCTTTAGTTGTTGTTGCGCCAATTTGAATAACAGAATTCATTCCATATTCGTTTGACTTGTCTAAAGACCATTTAAATAATTGTTTTCTTTCAGCAACGCTCATTAAGGCGAATGAACCATATGAACCACCAATAAATAAAGATTCAATATTATTATCCGCCAGATAGTCTATCTGATCATAAATTCCTTTTTGATATATATTATCATTAGAATCAAATGGTGTAAGAATAGCGGGAACGACCCCTTTAATTAATTTCATTGTAATATTGCCTCATCATATTAGTTGTTTTATTTAACATTTTTTGGGTAGACTCCCGCTTTCTGCCCCACTTCAAATAATTTCTCAGCAAGGAAAAATTGATGTTCATAATCAATGGGCATAAATCTTTCTTGGGGCGTTACAACTGCTCTAGTATCATTTCCATAAAGATTTCTATCAGGATTAAGAAACCCTTCTACTGAATCAATCACAAACAAATCATTAAACATATAGGTTGAAAAATGATTTTGTTTTTGTGTGGTTCTTTTAAAATCATCAGGAAACAATGGATTAAGATGATCGTCATCACTTTTCTTCCATAGCATGCTAGCAGGATAGCTGCTCTCGCTAACGGATACAACCGTCTCCCCGCCACCCTTTAGATATGTATCAATACCTAGAGAAATATCTTTGTACGTTCTCAATAACCCTGTTACAGGAAGTAAAACAATAATATCCTGGCTATTTAAGGATTTTTTGATACATGTATCTCTAATAACATCCACTAGTGTTGCACTATCTACAGATAAATCTGTATCTCGTTCACAATACTCAAGATTATCATATTCACTAATCTTATGTATCAACTCAGGTATATCGGTATTGACATAGCTAAGATCAAATAAGTCACTATTTTGAGAAAAATTAAATGTCCATAATGACAAAGGATAATGACAAAAATTAGCAATATTTTTATTTTTAAATCTTTTAGATCCTTTTCTAGCAGGTATTATTGATATAATTTTTCTATGCATTGACTAATTATTCTCGGTTATAAGGTTATTTATTGAATTAAATTTTTTGATCGAGGTTTTTATCAAATAGTGAAACACTATTAATTGGATAAGTTGTTGGAGTAATAGCAGTAAGTGGTATTGCCTCTGAAGTTACCTTGTACTTTTTAAGCATATCTATCATTTTAAGCTGTCTTGAATCATGAGATAAATATCCATCAGCTCCAGCTATTAATATATTCTTAGCCTGACCTGAATTTGCTATAGATATAGCGTACATAAGAGCAAACGGCGCGCTTAAAATGCAGCCTTTATCTGTATATAAAAAAGAACCTTCCTCAACTCTAAGGCCGTAGTCCAATACTGAAGATTGTTGTAACAAACCCTGAACATCTTTAGGGGATCTTGATACAGGTAAAATAATCGGTTTATTCAATTTAGGATAAAGAGACGATTCTATCAGAATCCGAATTTCATGACAGGCGACAAAAGCATCAACCATATCTATAGGCACAGACTCATTTAAATTGATACATAGCACCATTGGCTTATGCTTCTTAATATATCTTTTCAATTGTTCAATATATTTAACCACTCCTGGTCCTGAACTTAATATAAGAACGGTACGACCACTAAACCAATCCCTACTCGACCACTCTCCATTTTCGTCTCCAATCATACCGTTTGCTGCCATATCTAAGCTTTCTTTACTAAAGCTCGAAGCTTTAGAAAGTTTTAACGAGTCAATAGTAGATAATATTTGATCAACACCGTAGCGGTCATCAGAGATCATATTCTGAACATAGGTCGGGTGAATTTTATGAATAGCCGCTAAATAATAATAAATACTTGAACCCCATCTATATTTTTCATGTAATAGCTTAAAATCCCTAAGAGCTATGAGTAGTACTGCATCGTAACTATAATTACTAAAGCCACGCTCAACCAATTCTATAAGCAAATCCTCAATCTTTACATTTCCTGCACCACGACCCATTCCACTAACAGTGGCATCAATATATCCAGCCCCTGCGTCTAACGCTTCTAAAGAATTAATTAATGCAATACCTTTATTGTTATGTGCATGTATCCCTATCTCCCCATCCCAATACTTTCTGATGGAGTTCACTATATTTCTGACAGAAACTGGATTCATGCTTCCAAATGAATCAGCAAAATAAAGGACTTCTACAGTAGACCAACTTTGAATTTTTTTAACAAAATGATTCAATTGACTTTCTTCTATCAAATCAATTTTCATAATATTAAGAAAAACTCTATATCCAAGTTGATGTATTTTTTCTGATATTTCGTAACACTTGTCAATATCATCCACGTTGACGGCAATTCGTACAATATCAACAGGAGAGTCTTCTTTTTGTGCAAACAACAATTCTACCGCACGCTCAACACCCTCTTCAAAGTCAATTAACTCTGATGCATTTACCATTACAGCTACAGATAGTTCTTTTGGAATTTTGATTTCCCTTAAATACTCATCAGTAGAAAAAGCAAATGCGCCTAAAAAACCATTTGTAGAAAGGAAACGAAAACCAATTTCTACAATATCCACTCCAGAACCCACCATTGCATGTAAATACTTTGCAACCAAAGATTCATCAAAGTCCCAATTAAGATAATAACCGCCATCTCTAAATGTACAATCTAGTACAGTTACTGAGCGTTTATTATTTTGAACAATACTCATCCAGCCTCCTCAGATAAAACCTTTTCCAAACATTTTTGCTTGTTTTTTATCTCTTTAGAATATTTATGGCAAAATGTAATCCTAGCCTGCTGAACATCGTCAGACTCCCACCAACTATAGACATCTTCCCACACAGTAATTAACTGATTCGCCGCCCCCTCAGGAGTATAATGAAATATGCCAACATCTTCCAAAATATTAATATATAACTTGGCGCTTTCTGTAAGTTCAGAGTATTTAGAATCCCAAAAAATAATAGTAGGCATATTCCAACTCAAAGACTCTAAGTAAGTTGTTGAATTTATTGTAGAAACAAAAACTCTACTTTTTGATACTAATTGATATATGGTTTTATTCCATGAATCAATCTCCAACTGAGGGTGCGCATTTTTAATGCGCGATAAATATTCCCATCCGTAATCGTCCTTAACTCTTAATATTGTTTTGTTATATATTTTTTCAGGGAGTCTATCTAAAAAACTCAACTGGTCCTTGTAATAAAATAACCACTGACTAGATAGTATCATGGAAAAAATATGGGTGCTATATCTAGGGATCCCAGCTCCAATAAGCAGAACCTTTCCATTTGGATCATACTTTGGAAGTTTGTTACGGTTTTTTAAATTCCCAACCGAAACAATCTTATTGTTTTTCTTATCAGTCCAGCCCCATGAAAGCCACATATCAGAAATACTAATTTGATGTTTTTCATAAAATGAGAACGGAGTCATTCCAAAATTCCCCCCATGTTGAGGAATTATAAGTTTCACCCCTTTTTCAATTTTATCGGCTGCCCATAATTTGAAAAAGTCATCATTAATATATGCCCCCCCTGTGAATATAACTTTAGGATTTTTTGGCCAAGACTCGCAATGCTTTATTTTTATGACGTTTTCCTTATATCCTTCAAGATAAGATACTGGAATATTTATCGGTATTAGTTTTCTAGCAACAGTTTTAAATAAATCATCGTCATCTTTCTCTGATAAGCTCCATTTTCTACCTTCTAAAGATACAGAAGACGATGATAATTTTGGCGACACTTGAAATTTAGGAAGCTGTCCCAAGTTTAACTGTAATTTAATTTCACAAATTAGAGGTAAATACGATTGAATAAAGAAATATTTATTATCATTTGATCCAACTTTATTAAAAAAACTCACAATGACTTTTTTTAAGGCTTTCTTAACCTTGTATATCCATTTTTTATTAATACGCATGTTTGTTTTATGCTTACAGTCTTTCTCCACATATTCAATAGACACCTCTTCTGACCAGCAGGTTTCTAATAGTTTCGTATATATTCCTTCATTCCAATCATCTTTAGAAAACTTTTGTGAAAAATGATTCATATTATTTGGAATTAATGACTCTATATCACGGCTAATTACCTTGCAATTCAAGTTTTTATTGGTCTCGATGGCTACTTTTAACATGTACCAACGATCAAAAATAATATGAATAAAATATCCTAGCCATGGCCCTACTACAATTCTCCAATATCTCATTGAATATCTAGTACCATGAATGTTATTTAATTTTTCTGACAATTCTAACAAGATTTCTTCATAAAAATCATTAAGGTAATTATAGTCATCGTGCAGCTTACACCTATCATCCCAGTGATATTTGAGCACCTTATAGTTTATCCCTCTCAAACGCGACTTTCTACTATATAACTTACACCATTCACCCAGAAAAATAACAGGTGTACTCTTATTTTTTGGCCATGTATCTTCAATTGGGGTTGTTATCAACACAGGCTTCATGTTATTTTTTACAAAAAAGAAACATTATAGAATTCACCATATATTAACAACTTTAAAGTAAATTTAATCTGCAATAATTAATTTTTGCCAGTTTACTAGACACTCTTTTTGCAAGAATACCCCACCCACCATACTTGTACAATGTTAGAAATGCATCAATAATCCTTCTTTCTTTTAAATACGCTATTGATAAATTCACATAATGAAATATTAAATTTTCTGCTGCCATACTATTCGGTAAAAAAGTTTTTACTAATCTTATATTCTCCAATGCGCACAATACCGCTTGTGAATGAGACAAGTTCCCCAGATGAATTCGATATCTGCAACAAACTTTCTTTATGGCACCCACTTTATACTTAAAAGACATATGTAAAAAAACCCAATAGTCCGTCGAGTGATTATAATCTTTTGGAAACCCTCCACATTCTATAAACTTATCTTTATCAATAACTGTGGATGGAAAAGGGATAAAATCTTCACGAATTAATTTATCAAAGATCATACCTTCAAATAAGTTATCTGTATTTGGTATTATATTAATGCTACCAGGTTTTGATTTTTTTGCCTGATCACTATAAAAAATCTCAGCATATCCATATACAATCGCAAGAGAGCTATCTTTCAAAAATAGGTCAACTTGCATTTCTAGCTTGTCACTTAACCATACATCATCACAATCCAAGAAAGCTAAATACTGTCCTTTAGCCTTATCCACCGCTAAAGATCTTGCCTCGCCTAGGGTTGATGTATTCTTAGAGCGAAAATATTTAAGTTTGGAATTGTAAGAGTGGGCAATAGCAGCACTTGAATCAGTTGAAGCGTTATCCCAAAATATAATTTCCCAATTATCGAATGTTTGAGCATAAACTGAATTAATCGCTTCACTTAAGTATTTTTCACCGTTGTAACAGTTCATTATAATACTAACTAACGGAGTACCATCCATTAGTTACTCTCCTTTACCCAGCTAATTGTTTTGTTAATTCCGCACTCTAAATCAGTTCTAGGCTCCCAATTCAACATTTTTTTAGCTTTGTCAATATTTGCATAAAGCGCCATATTCTCTCCATCTCTATATTTATTCTTACCAAATTGCGGTTGTCCAGAGTCAAAAATATTAACAATAAAGTTAATCACTTCTTTAATAGATATAGGAATCCCAGAGGAAATATTAATAACTTCTCCAAATGCATTATTATTACCTAAAGCAAGAAAAACCGCGTCAACAAAGTCATCTATAAAACAAAAGTCTCTTAATTGCTCGCCTTTTGAGACTGAAAATTTATCACCATTCATGCACCCATTAATTATTTGAGGGGTAAATCTTTCACTACCCTGTCCGGGGCCATATACAAGGAAAGGTCTTAAAATAACAACTGGGAAATTCTCTGTTTTGTATAAGGTTTGTAAAAAATAAGTTGATGCAACCTTAGCACAAGAATATGGGGAAATAGGTGCCTCCCTTTGAGACTCAATCTGTGGCGCTGGATTATTGCCATATTCATCACTACTTCCTATTTGCACAAATCCGTTTATTTTAGACTTATCTAGACAATCAATTAGATTTCTGACTCCATTAAAATGCACATCATAAATTTCACTACCACCATTTGAGTAGTTTGTATGATTAATATAGCCGCCAAGATTAATGACATAATCAAACATCCTACCTTCCAAAGCAGGTAACAAATTTATTTTGCTACTAATATCAGCAGTTAGATATCGAACACCATCCAGCTTATTCAAGATATTGCCATTATTTTTAGATAAGACTGTTGTATTAAACCCTTTATCTAAAGCTTTTTTAACAATGTGTTGACCGATAAACCCTGTACCACCTACAACCAATAAATGGCTATTTTGATGGGTATTTATTTCCATGGGGCGCAACCAGTTTCCCACAAATCTTCTAACGAATCTCTATCGCGCTTAGTATCCATACATTGCCAAAATCCATCGTGCTGATAAGACATTAGTTCACCCATTCGTGCAGCTTGCTCCAGTGGTGTTTTTTCTAATATAGTGTCATCCCCTTCAATCAAATCAAAAAACTTAGGCTCAATAACAAAATAACCTCCATTGATCCAGCCCTGGCTCACTTGTGGCTTTTCTTGAAATGAAGTAACAACATTATTATTAATATCTAATTCACCAAAACGTGCACCTGGATGAACCGCAGATACAGTTACCATTTTTCCATGACTTTTATGGAACTTTATCAGCGCGTCAAGATCAATATCTGCAACCCCATCTCCATAAGTAAGCAAGAAAGACTCATCACCAATAAAATCTCGCATTCTCTTAACCCTCCCTCCAGTCATAGAGTTAAGACCTGTATCTACCAATGTGATATTCCAGTCTACTGCATCTTGCTGAAGCGCAACTACATTTCCATTAGATAAATCTACAGTAAAGTCAGAATTAAGTATCCTATAATTTAGAAAATACTCTTTAATAACTTCAGCCCTGTAGCCTAAAGCAATATAAAAATTCTTATGCTCAAACTTAGAATAAGTATTCATGATATGCCATAAAATCGGCTTACCACCAACAGTAACCATGGGCTTTGGAATAGACTCTGTATACTCACTTAAACGCGTACCAAAACCACCCGCTAGAATTATTACTTTCATTAGTTAACGCTCCAATTGTAATTTATTTTATCAATGGCTAAACGATCAACCTCAAGTGGATCATGCTCAATACTAGCGATATTAAGTAACATCGACCCACTTGTCATACCTTGAAAACCCACCCATACCATTGGTGGAATGGTTAATCTACAATAATTCTCTCTTGAAATTGTAACTTCTTGAAATTGATTATTTGATACCTCTCTATCATCAAATAATACAAATTTTATTTTACCTGTTGGCACTACTAAATTGAGTATCATATTCTTATGTCGCTTCCATGCTTTTATAGCGCCTTCATCAACTTGAGAAAAGTATGCTTCTCCAAAGTCCATATACCCAACACTGGTTTTTTTCATTGCGTGCATTACGTTGCCACCAGGTGTGTCAATCACATCTAATTTTACAATAAGTACATCTTCAATCATTATAAGCCCAATCGATATTATTTAGCTTGGCGGACTCTGTATATGCTTTTATCTGATTGATTGTAATATCATGCATTGATTTTCCTGGATTTTGATAATATTCTTTATACCATTCAACTGTCATTTTAACTGTCTCTTCAAACTGAAGGGCGGAGTACCATCTCAAATCAAGTAATGCCTTATCACAATTAAGCTTTAATAAGCCTGCTTCATGAACATGTCCTTCGTTTTCAGAAACATCATTCCATTTAATTTTATCCCAATATTTTGACATCTCATCAATCAGTTTACTCACAGGATAATTTTGATTAGATGATGGACCTAGGTTATAAGCCTCTCCATGACTCTGACTATCCAAATATAAATTTTCTGCTAAACATAGGTAGCCGCTTAATGGCTCTAATACATGTTGCCATGGTCTTGTGGCGTGAGGGCTACGTATATCAACTGTTTTACCATTTGCCCAAGCCTCCATACAATCTGGCACTATTCGATCAATCGCCCAATCACCGCCACCAATAACATTGCCAGCACGAGTGATCCCAACCCGAACATTTGAATCCAAGCTACTAAAAAATGATTCCACATAGCTACGGATCGCCAATTCAGCCATACCTTTGGAAGCACTATATGGATCCTTACCACCTAGACTGTCAGTCTCTCGATAACCCCATACCCACTCAACATTATCATAGGCCTTATCACTTGTAATCATCACTGCAACTACTTTATTGTCTAGGATTCTTAGTCCCTCAAGTACATTTGCTGTACCAATAGCATTAGTAGTAAGTGTGCCAATTGGATTTTCATATGACGGCCTAACTAAAGCTTGTGCTGCCAAATGAAATACAAAATCAGGCTGCGTCTTTTGTATTACAGATATGACTTTTGCAGTATCACGAATATCAACCCGATAATCTTTAACAAAATCAGAAACTGAAGATACTGAATAATTCGAAGGGTTGCTAACCACATCGTCAGATAGCCCTACAACCTCTGCACCGAGGTAATCCAACCAAATACAAAGCCAGCTACCTTTAAATCCTGTGTGCCCAGTTACAAGCACTTTTTTATTTTTAAAAGTTGATTTAAACATGACCAATAATTGGACTTAGGTTTTTAATAATTTTTACCATATGGTTACTTTAGGATAAATTATATCTTAGAAAATAGTTAAGATATAATTAATAAGTTCTTAATACTCGTTTCACTAAATATTTTAAGTACACTTTAAGACGATGAAAGCTTTTAAAACTTCCCGGAATAAATGTGGTCTGATGCATCCAAAATTTTGGAGTAAATTTTGATCCATTATTTCTTGCCTGATTTTTTAAATTTTTTAACTTATTCTTATCGAGGTTATAATCCATGTAAATAGTTGAGCGTTTATAACGATTCCCTCTCAGCTTGGATACACCATGAAAAGATTGAGAAGTATGTAAAAATATAACTAAACGATTTGGCTTATATGCAACTCTAGCTTTCTCCTTAAAACCAAACTTGCTAAAAAATAACGAATCACCACCCCAGTCAGAATCCCACTTATCAGTAATATAAAATATACAGTTAAGAACATGTACATTATCAACACCTACCGTAGAATGATCCACGTGACTTCCTAAATGTCCACCATCAGACATCTGATGAAAATATTTAAAGGGAAGAAAGTCAGACTTAAACTCAGTTAATGGTCTTATATTATCAATCCCAGTTAATGTTGATAGCTGTTGCACAAATTTTGGATGTGACAAAATATCAACAGTATCCTGAATTGCTTTTGGAGAGTCCTCATTCGAAAAAATATCCTTACCACTTTGAATTTCTGAATTAAATGTCACAGCAGGTTTGATATCTGCTTCTTTAGCGGCCTTTGCTAAAATTTGAAAACTATCATCATCCAAAAAATCATCAATATATATATATGAGGAAATGGTTTCGCATTCCAAAACTTGCTAATAAGCTCATCTTTATTGTCTTTGAATATATTGGGTATTTCATAGTTCGACATAACCATTCCTTATAATATGTGAGTCAGTTTTTATTACATTAAAGTCTGTTGGGTGACTTATTAAGCCCCACCGAGTTTGTTGATATGCTTATTACACCAGGTGAGGGTCATTGAGCTATATACAACCTCTTCTTCAGCAGCAATCTCTAACCACAACCTCACAACATTAGTGAAGCCAAAGATTCCTAAAATTAAATATTTCCCTGTTATCTTTATTATTATTTTTGCCTTAAGCTTGATTGTTATTAGATGCATATTTTTCTTGTGAATGATTAAGCTATCCATAATACAACCTTATTACTAGTTATAATCTATACTATAATGCTCAACTATTCCAAATATTTTTTTCCATCTATGGATGTCACTATTGGTATACAAAAAATTCTTCCCTTGTTTAGGGTTTATTTTCATTTTATCAACATTATTTAATACTTTTGCCAACCTTCTAGAAGAATCTACAAAGACTGCATCTTTACAACCTCTTAATGGACTTGTATTAAGTGTTTTCGGGTTGGCAACTATTACCACGGGCAGTCCTAAGCAATATGCATCAACAGAAGCTGATGTAGTACTACTTGCATATGCAAGTTGGCAGCAATTTACAATCTCATTGATTGGTTTATTCGTGATAACCAAATCCATGCCTGGATAATCTTTGGAAAATATTGGTGTTGCTGGGTGAGGCTTAATTAGGTATTGAATCGGTGTACTAACATATTTCGAAGAATTCAATAAAAGCTTCATTTGTAGAAGGGTATTTTCCTTTGAGTAGTCTCCAAGTACAAGGACAATACTTTTAGTTAAGTTTAATCCACTCTGCGCACAATTGGAAAAATTATTTAGGTGCATGTAACGCAAAGCCTCTAACTTCACTAGTCTATCATTCATACAACCACTCTCTAGATGCATATTTTTTGAAAGGTCGCTATTTACACCGATATAGTCTGGCAGAGGAAGGAGAGACTTATGACTTGACATATAACTTCTTTTATCTACAAACCTTCTCATATCCCAAAATTTTATTGGTGTATGTGGTACGGCAATTAAGTGATTATTATGTCGAAATTTTCTCCATGATTGTATGAATGTACACTCCCACCCCTGATTCTCTTGCAAATAAAATCCTTTATCTTGTCTTGTTAAACTGGAAAATGCATTTTCAAACAATCCCATATATAGTAAATTTCTGGCTGCATCAATACCGCTAAGTGAATTATTAAAATCAGATTCAATAAAAGGCCAAAGAATTCCACTTTTCATAATTATAGATTTACGTATTTTTAATTTTATATATGACAAGCGAATTAAATTTAATATAACCTTGTACACAATAAAAGCGTTAACAAATGAATATATGGTGGTATGTGTCTCTATTCCATTTTTCAAGTTATTGAATTTATTAATGACATTTTTAGCTATAGTTGCGTTAGGTAAATCACTCGTCTCACTATACATATGAATCCAATTTGAATGTAAATTATGCTTTTTTAGTAAGCTTGGTAAAATTGGCCAATAGTTACTCTTAAAAACTTTTTTATTAGCTGAATTTTTATCTAGATTTACAAGAGATGATAAAAAAGTTATTTTAGAAGTTGAGCTCTTCCACTTATCAACACCAACTCCTTTGAGTGGCCATATAGAAATAACCTTCCATAGAAGCCATAGCATAGATTGAATAAAGTCTGGAAAATAATTATAAAGTTTTTTGTGAATTTGGGTTGTTTTATCAGTCTTTAAGTCCTTTGCAATATCAAACTCTATGTCAATATCTTTACAAAACATACTCATAGATTCAACCAGTTTCGAATTATGCGTATAAAGCAAGATTTTATTATAACTATTTTTATCAAACCAATATTTAAAAGCTAGAAATTTAATCGCATTATTTATCTGGAGTGATTTTGCAATGTTGGATTTTTCCACCAATAAAGTAGTCCACCAAAAGCTAAAACCATCCTGCATCTTCAGGTATTCAAGAGCCTTTTTTTTACCAACAACTACTCCACCCAAATCATGGATAAAAGAAAGGTATTCATGCTTAAAATATTCTGCATTATTTTCAACTATTTGTGGCAAGGAAAAAAAATTATTATCGTCTAACGGTTCATAAGCAGACCACAATATAATATCATTATTCTTCTTTGGGTGGATATTAATAGTATCTAAAACAATTAAAGTATCTGGATTTTTTATATTCATTATAGGTTCGGCTGCCCTGAGGTGTAGTGGTCCGTTAATCTGTAGTGGTCCGTTAATCTTGGACACATTTCAAGCCACTTTTTCCAATTCAGCCATCTTCTGAGCAGGTGTCATATAACCGATCGCTGAATAAATCCTTTTGTAGTTATAAAAGTAAATATAACTCTCTACATTTTGCACCACTTCGTAATGATTTGCAAAGCTTTGATAATTTAATCGTTCAGTCTTAAGGCTTCTAAAGAAGCGCTCCATTACAGCGTTATCCCAACAATTGCCTTTTCTACTCATACTTTGAGTGATGTTGTTTTTGTTACAATAATCAATATAAGCCTTGGATGAATACTGTGTCCCTTGATCTGAATGGAACATTAAATTATCCGTGTTTGGGTTGTATCTGTTAATAGCATTATCCATCGCATCTTTTGCTAATTGAGCGTTGGGCTGTTTAGACAAAGCCCAACCAACGACTTGTCTGGAAGCTAGATCAAGAACACTGGCTAAATAACTCCAGCCTTGGTAGGTCTTGATATAAGTAATATCACCTACCCAATGAGTATTGCTATTTGTTTGATTGAAGTCACGATCAAGTAGATTGTCAGCTCTTTTATGTAGCTTGCCAGTGTTAGGATAATAATGACGCTTTTTAGGCCGTATGGCCTTAATATTAGCTTTGTTCATTAATGTCGTAGTGCGATGAATGCCAATTTGATGACCTTCACTGTTTAGTTGACGCTGCAAGCGTCTTCTACCGTAAGTGTATCCTGTCTCGAGAGAGATTTGCTTCATTGATTTAATAATGGCTTTGGTGTCGTCATCCATTGGCTTGTCTCTTGACTGGTAGTAATAACTACTACGAGCGTGATCAAACAAATCACACAGCTCTTGTACATTGTATTGTTGGCAAGCCTTGTTTAGCTTGGTAATCATATTGCTTACTGATTGTCCATAGCGAACAAGGCTGTTGCCTTTTTTAATATCTCGTTATCCCGTTTAGCACGCCATAGTTGTTTTTTAAGTGATTGAATCTCTTGCTGCTCTGGTGTCATTGCCTTACCAGTTGTTGGTGTTTGGCCATTAAGCTCTGCTAGATATTGCTTCTTCCATCTAGCAACAGCGGTTGGGCCTGCACCTGATATCTCGATTATTTGTTTATTGGTGTAGCCTTCGTTAACCATTAATTTAACGTAATCTAACTTTTGTTCAACGGTGAATATCACACGCTGCTTCCTGGTTTTTACTTGTGTCATTTATTGACCTCCTTATAGTTTGTATTATAAGGCTATCTTTGTGTCCAAGTTTGTCAGGCCACTACAAGGAGATGGTCGCATCTTGTAAGACATCTTCAACCTGGCCAAAATATTATCTGACGCAACGCAATACCTCCCTATAAAATGATTCACCACTTCTTGCACTTCATGACTCACCCACCAAGACTCCTCAAGTGATGTGGTAATCAAAAAACGTTTTACCAAGCTGTACGTCCACCTTCTACAGGGATAATTGCACCATTGAGATAGCTAGATGCATCACTAAGCATCCACAACATGGTGCCTTGGTATTCATCAGCTCTTGCCATTCTTCCCATTGGAATCCTTACGTTTACTTCTTTCAAAAACTCTTCAGGTTGTCCATTTTCCACGCCACCTGGGCACATGGCATTACAACGTACGTTTTTATCTGCCCAATAAGTGGCTAAATAGCGTGTTAAACCAATAAGACCTGTTTTAACTACTGAGTAAGTAACTGGTTTTACATTTTGCTTGTCGTCAGCAATACCATCTTTTGCATAGAGTCTTTGGTCAGGTGCAATCAGACCTAGATCCGATGAAATATTCACAATTGAGCCACCATTTGGGTTTTTTGAAATTTTATGTCCGTAATGTTTGGCACATAAAAAAGAACCTGTCAGCCCAACATTGATATCATCATTCCAAATATTTAAGGGGAAATTTTCAAGTCGTGAAAAGTTCTTATCGCTACTCTCTTCAACTTTAGGGTTATTAGCAGCATTATTAACCAATCCATCTATTTTCCCAAATTTATCAATTAATAATTTAGCATTATTTTTAATGGATTTTTCATCTGTAATATCAATTGCAAAACCAATCGAATCTATCTTATATTTATCATTTAACTTATTAGCAAAACTATCAACCGCTTGTTGCGATAAATCCAGTAATATTGGTGTACCGCCATAACAGGCTACTGCTTCAGCATGCTTTCTGCCTAGTAGGCCTGTTGCACCAGTAATAACAATAACTTTATTATCTAATCTGAATAATTTTTCTAACATTAAAGCACTCCTACGGTTTGTCCACCATCCACTATCAAAGTAGTACCGGTAATAAAACTTGCTCTATCTGAACATAAAAACACAGCAGAATCTGCAATCTCTTGTGGTGTTGCGAAGCGGTTCATTGGTACTGTTAATTTAATAATTTCATCTACGCGTTTTTTATCTTGTTGGATTTTATCATCCCAAGAGCCGCCCTTAAAATAGACATTACCTGGTGCAATCACATTTACTCTTACATTTTTAGAGGATAATTTTCTTGCCATATTTTTCGCCAAGGCAATTATTGCTGATTTTGCGGTTGAGTAGTCTGTCGGCGCACCAAAGGCCTCCATACCCGCAATGGAAGAGACGAACAACAAACACCCTTTTGACTCCTCTAACATAGGCAAAAAAGCTCTTGCTGTTTGTAAAGCAGATTCAAAGTTGTTACTCCATGTTTTTTGCCACTGCTTATGATCAGGCAAGGCATCTGCTACACTTCGTCCATCACCCACATTTACTACAACAATGTCCAAACCACTCCACTTATCCTTAACTTTATTTTTTAAACCCTTTAGTGATTCAATATCAGTGCAGTCGCACTTACAAGCAAAGGTACTCTCTAAACCACAACTATCTTGTAACTTTTTTTCACTTTCAAACAAAGCATTAGAGCCTCGAGACACCAAACAAGTTTTCGCCCCTTCTTGTAGAAAACTTTCAGCAATCGCCAAACCTATACCTCTTGATGCGCCTGTTATAAGAACTTTTTTATTATCAAGATTTAAATTCATATCACTTTGTCATTTCAATACATACTAAATCAGCTAATCCCGATGATTCAACAAATTCAATCCAATTTTGATCAACACCATTACTTAGGAAATCCAGCTTCCCCTTACCTGTTGGTTTATTATCACGCAGCCATAACATAACATTAGACATATCGAAATTATGCCTAAAAGATATTTTTACATCTGAGAAATTTGCCTGTTTCGCCATTTGTTTTAGTGTCTTATCTTCAAAATACCATAAGTGTGCTGTACGATAAAAAAATTGATCAAAAGAAGGTATGTTTAATTTCATTAAAATATCATGAAGGTTATCTGTTTCCAGATACATTTTCCCACCTTTTTTCAATAAACCATAAGCATCTTTTAGATACTGCTGTGGATTTTCAACATGCTCCAATACGCCAAATGAAACAATACTGTCAACTTGATCTTTATATTTTGATTGAGCTGTTTTTATATCAGAAAATATCTCATGCCCTCTTCTTTTTAAAGAATCGTGATAGCCAGAAAAAGGCTCTACCCCCAATGTTTTTCCACTCAGACCTCTCACTAAATCAAGAAATGCACCACCACCACAGCCGTAATCTAAAACAACCTTGTCTCTAAAAAAATCTGCGCCAATCTTGTTTAACCTTGGTGGCTGCTCATTATCGTGCATTTCTATATAATCACTTGGATTTGATGTCTCATTGTAAGCATTACGATATTCATCAGATTGGTAATATTCTATTGTTAATGGATTGTCTAATAATCTAACCAAACCACAGCCGCAACATTTAACAACTTGATGTTTGATTGTTGTTTTTTTACCCACAACCCCATCACGAATCACGCCATCATAAATAACTTCGTATTTTTGAGTATTACATAAATCACAACTTGTCATAAAACCTCCACTATTTCCATTAAATTTCCTTCAACATCATGACAATAAGCAACTTTAACTTTTTTATCTTTTGTCAATACTGGTTGATTAACCAGCGAACCACCATTTTTTTCAATATGCGCACATACTAGCTCAACATTATCTACTGTAAAGGCTAAGTGTGAACACCCTAATTGATTTGATTTCTGTTTTTCTATCTCTTTTCGCTCGGGGTGTGAGTGATATTGCAACAACTCTAATAGGTATCCATCAGCTGCTTTTAATTTTACCCACTCTAGCTTAGTGTTCTGTAAGCCAACTACTGTATCAATAAATACACCCTCTTCTGTGGCTCGACTATCTTCAACAAAACCTAATGTACGATAGAACGCTATAGACTTTTCCAAATCTCTGACAACAACGCCTGTATGTCTAACTGCTTTTATCATGTAGACTCTTTAATGCATATTTCCAGAACATCCAACCCTTCCAACAAAGCCTCTTTAGTCATACTTAATGGCGGTGCCAATTTAATAGATTCTCTGCCTGTGTGCACGACTAACAACCCTTTTTGAAAAGCTTTTTCACTAATCTTGTCACACAAGCTACTTAATGGCTCCCCACTTTTATCTATAAAAATAAGTGCCGCCAACAACCCTTTGCCAAAAATATATTTCAAATGATTAGGGTATCTATCTTTAATCTCATTTAATCTTTGATGAAAAATATTGCCTAGATTATTTGAGTTATCAATCAACCCGTCTTCCAGCATAGCTTTCAAATTTTGATGCCCTGCTACGCAAACCAAGGGATTGGCAGAGTGAGTGGAGCTCATTGAGCCAATATCAGGTAAATCCATTATCTCTTTTGAGCCTAATACGATTGCTAATGGCAATCCTGAACTAGCCCCCTTGCCACAACATAAAATATCAGGCTCAACTTCGTAATGCTCATAGCCAAATAATTTTCCTGTCCGTCCGAAACCTGCTTGCATCTCGTCAAAGGCAACCAACATATTGTGTTTTTTGGCAAATTTCATCAAAGCTTGCACAAAATCTTTAGGGTAAAAAACCGCACCCCATCCTTGAAAAGTTTCGAGCATAAAACCACACAGGTCTCTATCTGCATCCAATCCGCGATTTTTTAGCAATTGCTCAATTTCAATATTAAAAAACTCTTTCGGATTGTCAATTTCCCAAGAGTAAGGAAAGTTCAGATGATGGATGTTAGGATCTTGGTAGCCTATCCACTCTCTTGCGGGTTTGCTACCTGTCATCATCTGAGCGCCCATAGTGCGACCATGAAATGCGCCATTAAAGCAAATAACGCCACCTTTCCTTTTGCCCTGCTTTTGCCCATTAAGGCGCATTAACTTTAACGCTGCCTCTGTAGCCTCTGTACCTGCAGAAAGTAAAAATGCCTTTTCAAACTGCTTTGGAGTGTTTTTAATTAAATATTCTAAATAATCAATTCGTTCACTTGATGCGTATGTATAAGTATGCAACAAAGGCTTATCCAATACCTCTTTCAATGCTTTGACTATACGCTGGTTGCCATGCCCTGCATTTGCTACAAAGATGGTACTGGTAAAGTCTAACCAAATATTACCCCATTGATCATAGACTTGAAAATCATCCGCCCTATCCCAAACCATCGACAACTGCCCATGCATTGCTTGTGCCTCTATTTCATACATTTTTTCAAGCATGGGAATACTTTCAGGTACAGGGATATCTGTCTTTATTGTGCGATATTTTGTCGCTATTTTTTCAACCTTAATTGGTTGATGAGAAAAACCATTGCCTGCCATTACCAACTCACTCTAAAACAAATTTTATTTAACACGAATCAACATACCTTCCATTATTATATTTTCACCTTCAAATAATAACACTTCTGATGGGGTTTTCCACTGATAAACAATATCTCCTATTTTACAAATATCAGCAAGGAATTTTTCCTTTGAAAAAAACCAAGCTGGCCACGAAGTAGCTTCATCCTGATATTCACCTTCATCAGGAAAGGTTTGTCTAGTAATAATATGACTATCTTTACTAATAAACGGAATTCTTGTAATAATTAAATACTTATGATTTAGTGCATATTTTTTTAACACTTCAAGAGGTGATTTTAAATATTGCAAAGTACAAGAAAAAAGTGCTACCTCGGAATTCTTCTTTATCTGAGTACTGCTTGATTGCCACTTAATACCAGACTCTTCTTCAAATTGAGAGTATGCTAAAGCCACTGCATCACTTTCGAAAACCGTCCAATTCCAATTAATGCCAGGGATAAACTTCTTACTATAAAAAAGCAAGTACCCATTACCCCCCCCCAACATCAGATACTCTTATGTCCGTATATTTATTTTTACAAATAACCCACATTAAAGCAGTGCATAATTCTAACTGCCTGTGCTCGATATATAAATTTCCATCTTTTTCTTTCCATGGTGGATTATTTTTATTATTTTCAACTAGCCTCTCTATTAAACTGCTATTCTCATATCCAGAACTTCTATTTATTGCTTCCTGATAATCTTTACACTTAAAAAATGTTTCTATATTAGTGGATGCCATAAGCTAACTCCCAACTTGATTCAAATAATCCAATAACTCTGAACCATTTTTATCTATTTGATATTGAATATATTCAAACTCTTCGACTGAATCCACTTCTGTACAGACAGGTGACTCAAACCCAATCATCTTATCGCCATGAATTTCATTATTATTCATAACAAATGAGGACTTGACAATATCAACAACTCCATCAGGGATATAAACTTGCTTAAAGGCTTCTTTTGGCAAATTATAATCTTCACCACTCACCAAGCCTTTAAAGTAACAATTATCCTTTACAAACCATTTTAAGGGTGATTCTGGCGCCTTATGTCCAGAACGCAAAGAGGTTGCGCTCTTATCTTGTATGATTTCATCAATAGCATTATCGACTACTTTCACATCTCTTAAAGGTGTGGTTGGGCGTAGATGAACCCAATATTCTGGTGTACTGCCTTCATTTTCTTCAAGATAATTCATTGCGTGGACTAGAAAATCTTTATCTGTGGCGGTGTCTGTGGAAAATTCATCAGGACGAATAAAGGGCACTTCTGCACCATATTGTCTGGCGATATCTACATACTCTTTAGAATTGGTAGAGACAATCACTCTATCAATTTTCTTTGATAGTTTTGCAGCCGCGATACTATATGCGATTAAAGGATGCCCAGATAGTACTTTAATGTTCTTATCTACTAAAGACTTAGAGCCTGATCTTGCAGGAATAATAGCAACAATATCAGCCATTGAGGTATTTTTTAATCCAGTCTAATTGTTTTTTAAATATCTCCACCCCTTCATCATCACGATAAGCTTGCATAATAAAAGGCCCTTGATAATATAAATCTTTTAGCTTATTGAAAAATTTATCAAAATCTGCATTACCTTCACCCAATGTAACTGGGCCGCCGCCTAATACCCTATCCTTAATATGAATATCTGTAATTCTATCCCCATAAGCTTCTAGCTCTTCATCAGAATCAAATCCTAGTGCGGCACTATTACCAATATCATAATTAACGGTAATATTTTTAGAGTTCAAACTATTTAGCAGTTCAATAAATGGCTTTGGCGGTAGGTCAGTTTCTAAAGATAAGTTAATATTTTGCTTTTCAATTTGTGGGATAATTTTTGTTATTTGTTCAACAAATCTACCAACCGCTTCTTTAGTTTTTAGGCTGGATTGATCAACACAAGGAATTACAATGTCTGTAATTTTTAATGCCTTAGCTGTCTTTAATAGTCTCTCTAAAATTTCAAAACTCTCTTCTGCAACTTTATCATCACTCGAATGCAGAGGCGCTTCCATAAAATAATCTGCGCAGATGGTCTGTACAGATACGCCTGTTTTGTTAATAATTGATTTTATTTCATCAACGCCGTCTTCTTTGAGCAGTGGATTTTCTTCTGCATCATTAAAATCTAATATAAATTCAATTAAATCCAAACCACACTCTTTAGCAACTATAAATTCATCTTGCCACATTCCCACAGGAAAAGCTTGGTATCGACCTTGATATTTAGGCACTAACCGCCCTTGCATGACACCTATTTTATTTTTCATATTGTTTTACTTTCAGTCAAGATGCTGACGAAGATTTGCAGCGATAGGCGCTTCTGCTTCATAAATTCGCTTTACACCATCACCCATTGCCACTTCAATTTTTCTAACTGCGCCTATTAGATTCTTAAAACCTGGCGGCTCTACGGATGCTGATTGGTCTGATCCATACATTGATCTATCTAATGTAATATGCCTTTCAAGTGAGCTAATCCCTAATGCAGCAGCTGCATAAGAGACTGCCAAACCCACTTCATGCCCACTATAGCCAACATTACAACCGAATTTTTCTCTTAAAGTTTCGATCATTTTAAGGTTGGCATCTTCATCTTTCATTGGATAGGTTGAAACAGTGTGCATTAGCTCAAATGAGCAGCCTGCCTCTCTGAAAATATCTACTGCAGTTTGAATATCATCATAAGTTGTCATACCTGTTGAGATAAAAGTATGCTTGCCTTCGCTGGCAATCTCTTTTAATAAATCTGTATGCACTATCATTGCTGAGGCGACTTTGTTATATTTAGAGTTAAATTGGCGCAAGAATTTTTGTGAATTAATATCCCAAGCGCTCGCAAACCATTCAAGCCCCTTTTCTTTGCAATAATCTTCAATTTCTTGATACTGCTCTGCACTAAATTCTAAGCCTAATTTTTGCTCTCTTTGAGTTGTACCCCATTGACTTTCTCTTGGCGAATCTAAAAAATCCTGAGTGTAAACCTGATTGATATCTCGCTTTTGAAACTTCACACAATCTGCACCTGAATCTGCGGCAACATCGATCAGCCGCTTGCAAATATCCATATCACCATTATGGTTGATTCCTATCTCTGCTATTATGGTTATTGACATAACTCTCCTATTAATTAGTTTGATACAAAATTTTAATAAAATCTAAACTTAGAACATCTTCTAACAACTCTCTCACAACTCCATTTCCACCATTTGTTTTGAGTACAACATCAGAAATTTCTTTAATTTTGAAATGGCTATCTGCCGGACATATAGTATAGCCACATAGTTGCATCACAAGATAATCGTTAAGATCGTTTCCAACATATAAAATACTCTTTAAACTATAGTTATTTTTATTTGCCAATTTTTTAATGGCTTCTACTTTATCGTCCACACCCTGCACTACTGGAATTTTTAGTTTTTTTGCGCGCATTGTTACAACAGGATTATTTTCTGTCGATAGGATAAAAGCAGGCTTATCTAATTTACGCAGAACATCGAAAGCTAGGCCATCTGCACGACTACAACTGACACTCTCTTTACCGTTCTGATCTAAATGCACTAAGTTGTTTGTCAACACTCCATCAAAATCAAAAACAAATGCATCGATATCTTTTAGAGTCATTGTTGATCCTGTAAATTTAGATATCCAGTCTCAATTAACTGATCTTCAATATTTTCCATTAGCGCATGACCCGCTGTGATATGCGCCTCTTGGATTCTACCGGTATCATTACTAGGAACGATAAACACCTCATCACAATATTTTAATGCCTCGCCACCTCCACAACCCAGAAATCCAAATACTTTAATGTTTAATTCTTTGGCAGCTTTCATTGCAAGTATTACGTTTTTTGAATTTCCCGAAGTGGTGATTCCAATCAGACAATCTCCGGACTTTCCAAGAGATCTTAATACGCGCTCGTAAAGCACATCATACCCAAAATCATTTCCACATGCTGTAACGGTTGATGTATCTTGAGCCAATGTAATGGCTGCAACCCCCTCTCTATTGTTCATAGGCCTAAGACGCACTAACATTTCCGCTGCCAAATGTTGTGCATCAGCTGCTGAGCCTCCATTACCACATAGCATAATTTTTCCACCATTCTGGATTGACTGAGTTATATACTCAGAAATACGGTAAAGCGGTTGAAACCCTTGCTCTATGCAAGCTTGTTTGACCTCAATAGACTGATTAAACAGTTGCTCTACTTTACAGCTTTTACTCATTAATCACCTCTTTATAGCTCCCTATGCGAACAGCATAGTCTTTCTCTAATTTTATTATTTTATCGCAACCTTTTAAAGTTGTTAGCCTGTGTGCAATTATTAATATCGTTATCTCTTCACCTAGACCCTCAATTGCATCCATTACCGCTTGTTCGGTTTCGTTGTCTAATGCACTGGTTGCCTCATCAAATATTAACACATTGGCTTGTTTATAGAGCGCCCTTGCAATACCAATTCTTTGGCGTTGCCCGCCAGATAGACGAATACCTCTTTCACCTACAAATGTTTGATAGCCATCTTTCCACTCTTCTATCAACTCTGCAATTTGCGCTTGCCGGGCAGCTTTTTTGACTCGCTGGTGATCGATCAAATTTTTTGCAACACCAAAAGCGATATTCTCTTCAATAGTGCTATCTGATAGATAAATATTTTGTGGCACATGGGCAATATGCGCTTGCCAGGCTCTACGGTTTTGACTATTGATTGTCTGATTATCAATAATCAGCCCACCCTCAGTTTCTGGGAGTAGCCCCATGATAATATCTAGCAGGGTACTTTTACCACTTCCGGTTACCCCCATAAAGCCGATACGGCTGCCTTTTTTTAGAGAGAGATTGACATTTTTCAATATCCAAGGTGAATCCTCACTATAACGAAAGTTAAGATTATTCAGTTTAATCTCTTTTACAAAAGAAATCGGTTCTGGTAGTGGCTGATATGCATATTCTGGTAGTGGCTGATCCAATAAATCCAGCACATCCTCAAATGATGATTTTGAGCCTTTGATTTGACTATAAGCACCATAAGCCTGCTGCAGTGCTGGAAGCAGTCTTTGAGCGCCAAGCGCCAATGCGCCTAACACGGGGATTGCTGTCACCATGCCACCCTCTTGCTGTGTCATCAGATAGGCAAGTCCAGCAATCAGTGTCATTCCAATTGCTTCCATTGCATATCTAGGGCTTCCGCCAATGAATTGATTATTACCTGATGCGCGACGTAGTGGCAGATCTGCATTACGGTAAAGTTTGCAGTAGAAATGTTGCGTTCCATCGATAAGCACATCACGGATTCCACCTAAACCCTCTTGAAGTGATTTAATCATCTGGGTGGATTGATCTGCAATCGTTTTACTGTTGTCCTTTAGGTGTGTTTTGGTGTAACGAATAACTATCCAGTAAAGCAGACCAAAACCGATAGATGCTGATAGCGCGATCGTCGGGTTAATTGCAAAGAGTGCACCCATGATACCTACCAGCAGAATTATCGAGCTAATAAGGTTTAGTGTTGGCGAGATTACTCCATTGATTACTGTGTTTGTTTTGGTGATAATGCCATTAATGACCTCGCTACTATTGCGCGACACATGCACTTCGTATGCTTGGTATAAGGTACGACGATAGATATTGATACTGAGATCTGCGCCTGTTGCGAACGAGAGTCGGGTCATGGCGTATAGCAGTGTTAGGCGAATGATACCGGCTAGGAGTGCTGCAGTGATAAATAGAATGGTTAGTGGCAATATTAATTGTTTAGGCTCGGTTAGCTCTAGAATTTGGATGATAGGCTGCATGAGTGGATGCTGATAAACCTGCTCTGGTGCCGTTAATATTCCTAGAAATGGCAGTACTGCTCCTACACTGACTACCTCTAATAGAGATGCGATTATCATCAGGATTAGCAATAGCCAGAATTGTTTTTGACGGCGCTTTGAAAGGTGGTGCCAGAGGTGGGTTAATGTTGAATTTTTAATGCTGATCTTTGAATTAATCATTATTTTGACTCAAATAATTTAGAAGCATTATCTTCTATATCTAAATATGATTCTGACAACAATGCCACTCTAATTTTTGCATTGTCTTTATCCCAATCAACTGTACTTCCATCATTGTTTTTACGTTTTAGCTTATTTCCTGCTCCAAGATTCATAGAAAAAAAGTCAAGAAATCTTCTAGCGCCAACACCAGTGAATGGCTCAAAGGTAACCTGCCCTGTCTGTTCTGTAGAATCTAGTTTTGTGTTTAATTCAATAGAGTCAGAGTGAAATTCAAGTGCCTTACTTTTAGGGTACGGCTCTACATAAACAACTCTTGATATTCCAGAAGCAATAATATGTTTTGCACAATTATGGCAAGGAAATGTTGTGCAATATAATGTTGATTCTATACAACTAATTCCTTCTCGACCGCATGACAGAATGGCTTCCATTTCAGCATGAACAACTCTTCCAAATTCTGTTAAATCTCGAATTCTACTTTGCTCTAAGACTTCTTGAATTTTATCAATGCCTCCTTCATTAAAACCCTCAATACCTTTAATGTTGGAAAGTATGTTTTGGATTATATCGTTTTGCTCGGACTTATTTGAATCTTCATTTCTTGTGTAATCCTTGCCATCTACTTTATCGATAACTTCTCCACTTTCATTATCAACCTCTGCCCAGTATAAACCACCACCAGATACAGGGCACTCATTAGCACCTGTTGATAGTATTTGTTGGTTTTTTGCTATTACAGCGCCCACTTGTCTAGATAAGTCACCTGATCTTACAGAACTTGAAAAAGCCATAAACATCGAGAACTCATCAAATGTTGGATTTTTATAAGGATGTGAAAATATTAATTCTAGAAAGCGTTGAATTGTATTCTTAACTTGGTCATTATTTTTACCAAAATTTATAAAAAAATCAGATAAATGGTATGTATCACGAGTACGTTGACCATGCGGGATTTTTTCATCTTCATCAATATTTGTTAGTTGGGTTGCTTCTGTAGCAGTTAGACCTTTATCACTAGTCAAATAATGAAGACGACGTTTTCTATCAGCGTGAACACCAAAGAGATAAAAACCTTGTCCGTATATTTTTCTTAATATCTCTACTTCATCAGGATGTTTAAGTGAGTTAACAATATAAGCTTTTTTACCTCCAGCTCCACGACTTTTCTTTATTAACTTTGCTGAGCCATAAGCTAATATTGCATTATTTTTAGTTGTTTTTCTTAGCTCATCGCCTTTTTCCATTAAGGATTTTATTCGGTCATATTCATTTGTTTCTTCATCTCCAGACAATAAAGATGAAACTTTTATCTCTTCTACCTCATATCCAAACAGTGACAATCTATTCTTTAGAGGTGCAATAATATGCATTACTTCAGTGCCAACAGCACTTACAATTCCTATTATAATTTCAGAATCTTCTAACTCTACATCAAGATATTGAGTAGAAGTATTTTTTGAATCTTTCGAGGGTTGTGCAACAGAAGTATCAATACTTATTGTTTCTGCGGATTCCTCAACTTGGTATTCATTAGGATACAGCACCGACTTAACTTTAGATTCAAGAAGTGATCTCCCCTGTTCTTGACCTTGAAACTGAATTGTTCCAGTAGTCATATACCAATTCAATACCCCTCCATTCAGACGGAATACTTTTTTATTAGCTTGAGAATCATCCCATTCACCATCTAACAATGACAGTTTCTCTTGTAAATTCTCATAGCTTTCTGTAAAGATTATTTTCATTGCTTTTCCATAATTTTCAACATAACTGCCATATTTACAATCTTATATTTCACTTCCGGACTCTATTTTTTTTATTTGCCCGGACAGTCCAATTAATTTATTCCTAGACCATGGGTTAAGAATGCAAATATAGGCTGCAATTAAAACATCTATAATTACCCATATTACTCGATAATCTTTGATGAATTCTACAGATAAGCAGATAGCAAACCACTCATAGAAATATATGCTCCATAAAATATAGCTATAGATTCTTTTCCTCTCTCTATACTTGCGGAAACAGCTCCCTTGCTAACGCTTGACTTGAATATAGAAAGAACAACTAACGATATTAAAGTGAACTGCAACAACCAAAACATGATCTTATCTGAAAATACAAATAGACAATCTAAATAATTATTCATTTACATACCATTCATAGGTTTTTTCAATACCTTCTTTCAGATCTATACTGTGTTTCCAGCCCATGCTCTCTAGTCTAGTCACATCAATTAATTTTCTTGGGGTGTCATCTGGCTTAGTCGCATCAAAAGTCAGTCCACCTGTATAACCAACTACTTCTTTCATGGTCTCTGCTACCTCTCTAATAGTTACATCTTTACCTGTGCCAACATTAATGTGCGATTAACCTTTTTTAAGATAGGTTTGCATTGCTCGTTCAAAAGCAAGTTCAGGGTCTTCTGTTTCTTCTATACGTTCATACCCAACTTTGACCAACCAGAGTTTAAAAGGTTCAGCTTTTGGTGAGAGGATAGATTGAATGAGGCGCAATAAACCTTCTGTTGAAAAGCAATCAGTATTATACTTTTTACCATCAGATGATATCATTTTCAGTTGTACGATATTATCGTACACCTCACTACCCTCTTGCCTTAACTTAGTTTTTAAATCAGACCAATACCTTCTAGAATTAGACGATCCTGTTAAAACTGAAATAACATCAATTACTGAAAAATACCAAAGCTCAACCTCATCGTCCCAATGACGGCGCACCTCTTTTTGGTTAAATAAGATAATTGAACTGTCTACTTTCATTTTTTTATTAAATGGTGAAGATGTTTGCACCAATTGTACAACGGCTACCGCACTGCAAACCTTAAATTATGGTTAACAGCACTTAGGTAAAAAAAAGATTCATTTTAAACCAATATTTACTCAAAAATAAAACATTTATGAATGGTTTATTAGCCAACTCTTCATCTTTATCATCTGAACATTATAGGGGGTATTTATAAAAGATTAACAATTAAAGTTATCTTTTAAAATGGTTGAGGTTTTGTTGCGACTTTTAGAAGGCGAAAAAAAAAGGATTCAATCTCTTGAATCCCTTTAATAATATGGTGGGGCGTGAGCGATTTGAACGCTCGACCAGCGGATTAAAAGACTTACCCAAAACATCTAAAAAACATTCTAAACCCTGCTACTAAAGCACTTTTTGTTTCACTTTAAAATGATATAGAGCGTTTTAAGCAGTTCTTTGTTGCGATTATGTTGCGACTTTTTTAGCCTCAGTTTGGTTTAAATTAATCACCCTATTGAGACTTTTTTTTTATTATGTAGTTTTATCCAATTTCTAGCTAGAAATTTAAAAATAGAATACTGATAATCCTGTCAACTATTTAATCTGTTTTTAACCCAATCTGGATCTCTTCTCATTGGCAAAACAGCAATCACATAATTCGAATTATTAGTAACATCATAATAGATTGCATATGGAAACCTTTTAGACAGCATCTGATAAGATACTGATGTTATTAATATTCACTAATGACTATCTTGATTTTAAATCAGCAAAAGATATAAACTCTGTCTTACCCTGCTCTATTTTTTTTTCTTTCAGATAAAATATCTTTATGCCACTCTGGAGATTTTACTTCTATTTGATCATGACTAAATGAATCCCAAATTGCCTCCATAGTTTGAAGCCTCTCTGCAGCGCTCATTTTTGTGATTTCAGTAATGGTCATATTGATTATTTTGTTTGTTTAAAAGCATAATACCATTATCATCTCATTCTATCAATTAATTTATATTACTCTGTTGAGTGTCTCTTTGAAATATTTAAAGCTATTTTTATATCTAATTCATGTTATTCACCAGTATCTATATTTTTAGACTTAACTATTGTTTAACACCCGCCTTTTGATAACATTACAAATGTAAAAATTACAAAATAAGACCTAAAATTAAATAGTCGTTGCGATTCCGTTGGGACTTTAAATCTTGGTAAAGCTAAAAACAAATCTTAAACCTCCTAAAAAGGCTAAAACTACACTAACTAACCATCGGACTCAAATCCGCACCAACAAAACGTCAAAAAACCACCATACAAAAGGATTGCATGAAGTGTGTTTTTAGAGGTTTTTGAGGGGTTTAAGTGGTTTTAAGGAATTAAAACATTAAATAATATGGTGGGGCGTGAGCGATTTGAACGCTCGACCAGCGGATTAAAAGTCCGATGCTCTACCAACTGAGCTAACGCCCCCTATTGGTTTTCAACACTTTGTGCGAAAAGTGAAATTATACATTATCCCAATTTAAAAACAACAAAAATTAGCCTTTATTTACCATTTCTTTTAAGCTTTTTCCTGGCTTAAAAAACGGCACATATTTCTCACCAACCTGCGTTCTTTCACTGGTTTTTGGATTAATTCCTTGGCGTGCTTTTCGATGTTTCTTTATAAAGCCGCCAAAGCCTCTAATCTCAACCCCTTCACCCGAAACAATCGATTGGGTAATTCGCTCCAATATTAAATCCACCGCCAGTTTTGCATCTGATTTTGCTAGATTTGAATTGTCGGTTAAGCGTTGAATTAGATCTGTTTTTTTCATCTTTTCACCATAAAAAAAGGCCGCTTCGTATTGCTACTTAGCGGCCTTTTGATTAACGATTAGTTACTTATCTTTAGCTTGCTTAAGTAAGTCACCTAATGTTGAACCAGCTGCTTCTTCAGAAGACTGCTTGTTGTAGTCTGCCATAGCCGCTTGCTCTTCAACTGAATCTTTAGCTTTCATACTAACAGAAACGTTGCGAGATCTTCTATCAACATTCATGATAACCACTTCAACTTCCTCACCCGCTTTAAGTACGGTTGTTGCGTCTTCAACACGCTCTTGTGAAATTTCACCCGCTTTTAAGTAGCCAGTGATATCGTCAGCAAGGCCAATAACCGCACCACGTGAATCAACTTCTAAGATTGTACCTTTAACAATAGAACCCTTCTTATTTGCTGATGCGTACTGCATAAAGTCATCTTCAGATAACTGCTTAATGCCTAAAGAAATACGCTCTTTCTCAGCATCAATATTTAGAATAACAACTTCTAATTCTTGACCTTTAGAATAGTTAGCAACTAACTCTTCAGAAGACTGCTTGTCCCAAGAAATATCAGCTAAGTGAATTAGACCATCGATACCGCCTTGTAAACCAACAAATAAACCAAAGTCAGTAATAGACTTAACGTTTACGATAATCTTATCACCTTTGTTTTGAGTTGCTTCAAATGCTTCCCAAGGGTTTTCTAACGCTTGCTTCATTGATAATGAAATACGGTGCTTAGACTCTTGAACGTCTAATACGACTACGTCAACTTCCTGACCTAGTTTAACAATCTTAGAAGGACGTGCATTTGCATTTGTCCAATCCATTTCAGATACGTGAACCAAACCTTCAACACCGTCTTCAATACGTACAAACGCACCGTAATCAGTAAGGTTAGAAACTGTACCAGTAACCTTCTTACCGATAGGAAGACGATCTGAAATATTATCCCAAGGGCTAGCAGTAAGCTGCTTAAGACCTAGTGATACACGCATCTTCTCTTTATCGTAGTTAAGCACTTTAACCTTAATCTTGTCACCAATTGTAAGCTTTTCAGATGGGTGGTTAACACGCGTCCAAGAAATATCTGTAATGTGTAGTAAACCATCAACACCGCCAAGATCAACGAATGCACCGTAATCTGCAAGGTTCTTAACGATACCTTCGATTTCTTTACCTTCTTCAAGTGTTTCAAGTAATGCTTCACGATCAGCAGAGTTAGCTTCTTGCATAACCGCTTTTCTAGAAATAACGATGTTGTTTCTAACTTCGTCCATCTTGATAACGATTGCTTCAATTTCTTGACCAGTTAGGTAAGAGAAATCTTTAACAGGACGAACATCAACTAATGAGCCTGGTAAGAATGCCTTAACTACGCCAATATCAACTGTCAAACCACCTTTAACAGCGCCGGTAACAATACCAGTTACTGTTTCTTTAGAATTCATTGCTAATTCTAATGACTGCCACAACTTGATGCGTTTCGCATCAGCATGTGACAAGAGTGTATTACCCAGGCCATCGTCGATTGACTTTAAAGCAACTTCTACTACGTCGCCTTCTGCAACCTCTAATTCACCTTTTGGGTTTTTAAATTCGTCTAGAGAGATGAAGCCCTCTGATTTTAGTCCAACGTTTACAATCGCTTTTTCACGATTAAGACTAACTACTGTACCCATTAATAAGGCACCCACTTTTACGTTTTGTTGTTCTACACTGTTTTCAAACAGTTCAGCAAATGATTCTGACATATATTTCTTCTTTGATATTGACCGGTAATTGTTAGGCTAGTTACGGTGTACGCCTAATGCATATCGGGTTAGTTTATTTATAAAGCTTAACCGCTTAAGCTTTAACCAATTCGCTCACTTGAGCGATAACCTCATCAAGTGATAACTCAGTGGTATCAATGACAAGGGCATCTTTTGCAGGTTTTAAAGGAGCGTGTTTGCGTGATGAATCACGCGCATCTCTTGCCTCTACCTCTGCTAAGATCTGCGATATTATACCCTCTGATCCTTGTGCTTGCAATTGTTTTAAGCGTCTATTAGCACGCTCCTCAGCGCTTGCTGTTAAGTAAACTTTAAAAGGTGCTTTTTCAAAAACCACCGTACCCATATCACGCCCATCTGCCACCAAACCGGGAGAGATGGCAAAATCTTGCTGACGCTTTAATAAAGCTGCACGAACCACACCGATTGATGCAATTTTAGAAGCCATTTCCCCAGTTTGCTCAGTGCGCAGTACTTTAGATACATCTTGGCCATCTAAATAAACACTCACCAGTTCACTGTCTTTATGCGTCTTAAAACTTAAATCTAGATTTTTAGCCACTTCTTCCAAGGCGGCTTCATTGCTAATATCAATACTTCTACTATCAACTGCCAAGGCAAAAGCACGATAAATAGCGCCCGAATCAAGCAGATGCCAGCCTTGTTGCTGAGCAATTACTCGTGCAACAGTGCCTTTACCTACGCCACTTGGACCGTCAATTGTTAAAACTGGTACACTCATTTAACTTCTGACCTCATGTGAGGAAACAACAGTACATCACGAATTGATGGCGAATCAGTAAATAGCATCACCAAACGATCAATGCCAATCCCCTCTCCCGCTGTTGGTGGCATACCGTATTCTAGGGCACGAATATAATCTGCATCATAATGCATGGCTTCATCATCACCCGCATCTTTTTCAGCCACTTGCGCTTTGAAGCGCTCAGCTTGATCTTGGGCATCGTTAAGCTCAGAAAAGCCATTAGCAATTTCACGGCCACCAATAAATAACTCAAAGCGATCTGTGATAAATGGATTGTCATCATTACGACGTGCCAATGGCGACACTTCAGTTGGGTATTCAGTGATAAAGGTCGGCTGCATAAGTTTTTCTTCAACCGTGGCTTCAAAAATCTCAATTTGGATCTTGCCCAAACCCCAATTATCTTTAACCTGAATTCCGAGCTTTTCAGCAGTTGCTTTAGCGTTATCCTCATTTAAATCTTGCGCTGTCAATGTTGGGTTGTATTCCAAGATTGAATCGAACACACTGATACGATTGAACGCTTTAGAGAAATCAAACTCATCACCTTGATAATGAATAGTTGCATTGCCACACACATCAACCGCAATACCTCTAAATAGATTTTCAGTTAAATCCATTAGGTCATGATACGTTGCATAAGCTTGGTAAAACTCAATCATGGTAAATTCAGGATTGTGGCGTGTTGAAAGACCTTCATTTCTAAAATTACGATTAATTTCAAATACTCGATCAAAACCACCAACCACCAAACGCTTGAGATAAAGCTCAGGCGCAATACGTAAAAACATCGGCATATCTAGCGCATTATGATGAGTTTCAAACGGCTTAGCTGTCGCACCGCCCGGAATGGTTTGCAACATTGGTGTTTCCACCTCCATAAAGTCAGCTTCATTAAAAAAGTTTCGAATATAGCTAACAATAGCACTGCGGCGCTTAAAAGTATTACGTGCATCTTCATTGGTGATTAAATCAACATAGCGCTGGCGATAGCGAATTTCTTGATCAGATAAGCCGTGAAATTTTTCAGGCAAAGGGCGTAGTGATTTGGTTAATAATTTAATACTGTCTACACGTACCGACAACTCACCCACATTAGTTTTAAACAAAGTGCCTGTGCAGCCTGCAATATCGCCAATATCCCACTTTTTAAACTGCTCATTATAAAAGCCCTCGGGTAATTCATCGCGTGTGACAAAGACTTGAATTTGAGCGCTAGAATCTTGCAAGGTAGCAAAGCTAGCCTTACCCATTACACGCTTTAGCATAATGCGCCCTGCTACTGAAACTTGAATAGCTTTTTCTTCCAAATCCTCTTTGGAAAACTGATCATACTCATTAATAATAGCTTGAGCTAAGTGCTGAGGTTTAAAATCATTCACAAAAGGGTTACCCGCCTCTCTTAATTTATCCAGCTTTGATTTTCTTTCAGTGATTAGTTTGTTATCGTCTTGATCGCTCATAGGTATTATTGCAATGTTTTATGTTCTAATTCTTGCTGTGCAAGTGTCTTGGCTTTGATTAAATCTTGTTCGGACTGAGTATGTTCACCCATGCGCTTAAGCAAAGTGCCACGATTATAATAGGCTTGATAGAAATTTGCATCCAATTCAATGGCTTTATTTAAGTCCGTCAAGGCCAATTCATCCTTGGCGATTTTAATGTAGGCGTTACCACGATTGTAAATGGCGGCAATATAATTATCATCTAAAGAGATAGCTTGAGTATAAGCATTAATGGCATCGGCGCTTTTATCCAGGCGATCGTAGCAATTGCCCAAATTATTAAACGCACCAGGATCGGTGTCATTAAGTGCGATTGCTTGTTCAAAATAACCAATAGCAGATTCAAAATTCTCTTGCTCTTGTTCCAAGTAAGCCAAACAAAAATAAGCCTCTGAACTATTGGGGTTGGCTTTGATTGCCTTTGACATGCTTTCAATGGCCAGCTCGTCATTACCCTGCAACTGATGCAAATTACCCAAGCTTAAATGTGCATTTGCGGTTAAGTTATTATCAGCTTCTGGATGTTTTATTAATTGATTCCAGGCTTGAATGGCTAACGATAAATCACCATTTTTTTGGTGATTATAGGCCGCCACCATTAAATCGCTTAATTCTTGTTCGCTATTCATGACAGGGTGATGATTAATTTTCTCGCATTATTACCAGCACGATGTTCGTACAAAAATAAGCCTTGAGATTTACCCAAAGCTAATTGACTATTAACAACAGGAATTGTTTTTGACTCACCCGTTAAGATCGATCTAATGTGTCCTGACATGTCAAAATCTCCTTCATTGTTATGTCGATATTCAGGTTTGGCATCTTGAACACTCATCTGAAAATAATCTTCAATATCCAATAAAACATTTGGATCTTCATTGCCGGTGATCATCAGTGATGCAGAAGTATGGGTAACAAATATATGGCACAGTTTCGCTGAGCTTTGTTTAATCAGATTATTTACTTGGTCATTAATACTAACAGCGCCACGCCCTTTAGTATTAACCATTAACTCAAATTGGCTCACTTTAATAAATCCTTAGCTTTGCTGGTATCAATCACTTTAGAAATGTTAGAATTTTTTTTACCTAATGAACGAATAAAGAAAAACAAGCCTAATGCTAAAAACACAAAGG
>JAHZJR010000038.1 GCA_022600805.1 Pseudomonadota bacterium | reverse complement strand
CTTAAGGCGATGGGCAACAACATCAAATTGCAAAATACCAACTGCGCCCAAAATTTGCGAAGAATTAATAATTGGACGAAAGACTTGAGTAGCGCCTTCTTCTGAAAGTTGATCCAAGCCTTTTTGCAGGGCTTTGGCTTTTAAAGGATCTTTAAGTTGGGCACGACGGAATAATTCAGGTGCAAAGTTTGGAATACCTTTAAACTCTAGCTTTTCTCCTTGAGTAAAAGTGTCACCAATGGCAATACCGCCATGATTATGAATGCCGATAACATCGCCTGCATAGGCCACTTCAGCCGAGCTGCGTTCTCGAGACATAAAAGTAACCGCATTGGCAATTTTGATCTGTTTGCCTGTGGCCACTTGCAAAACTTTCATACCTTTTTTGTATTCACCACTAACAATACGCATAAAGGCTAGACGATCATGGTGTTTTGGATCCATGTTTGCTTGAATTTTAAAGACAAAACCAGTGAGTTTAGCTTCATCTGGTTGAACTTCGCGCACGTTAGATTCTCTATTTTTAGGCGTTGGTGCATATTCAATAAAGCCGTCCAATAAATTTTGAATACCAAAGTTTGAAATGGCTGAGCCAAAGAAAACCGGGGTTTGCTTACCTGCAAGAAAGGCATCTAAATTAAATGGCGTGGTGGTTTCGGTAATAAGTTCAACCTCATCGCGCATCTCAGCAGCAACATCGACGCCCAATATTTCGTCTAACTGTGGGTTATCAATACCCTCAATAATAATGTTTTCACCAATCTCAGAGTTTTTACCCGCCTCATACAAATAGACTTTATCTTCTAATAAATGCACTACACCTTTAAAGCGTTTACCCATGCCAATTGGCCAAGTAATGGGCGCACATTCAATGTTAAGTACGGTTTCAACTTCATCCATCAGATCAATAGGCTCTTTGCCCTCGCGATCAAGTTTATTGATAAAGGTGAGGATAGGTGTGTCACGCAGGCGGCAAACTTCCATCAGTTTAATAGTGCGCATTTCAACACCCTTGGCAACATCAATCACCATCAGGGCTGAATCAACTGCAGTGAGTGTGCGGTAAGTGTCTTCAGAAAAATCCTCGTGTCCTGGTGTGTCAAGTAGATTAATAATATGATTGTCGTAATCAAATTGCATAATCGAAGAGGTGATAGAAATTCCTCTTTCTTTTTCCATTTCCATCCAATCAGATGTAGCATGTGCGCTGGATTTTCTGGCTTTGACACTGCCCGCTGTTTTAATCGCACCTGCGTATAAAAGTAGTTTTTCAGTGACGGTGGTCTTACCTGCATCCGGGTGAGAGATAATCGCAAATGTGCGACGTTTAGAGACTTCAGACATAATTATTTTGTTTGGGTAATAATGAGTTCGACACCTGCTTCATCAAACATTTTCTGAGAAAGTTGAACGCTTTCATTCCAGTTATCCAGTTCTTTAGATTTTTCAACCACAACTTTTTTAATGCCTACTTGGATAATGCCTTTGGCACATTCTGAGCAAATTGGCAAGCCGTAAACATATAAGGTGGCGCCATCAAGTGAAGTGCCAGAATAAGTGGCATTGTAGATGGCGTTCATTTCAGCGTGTACTACCAATTTGTATTTGGTGTCGCGATGATGATAGCGCTCATCAGTGTCATTAATACCACGAGGAAAGCCGTTAAAACCCTGGGAAAGTACTTCTTTTTTACTACCAACAGTTACAGCTCCTACTTGAGTTGACGGGTCTTTTGACCAAGTAGAAACCTCTTTGGCAAGTGCTAAATAACGCTGATCCCATTTATTCATTTGTATATTTTAACGTATCTTGATTGAAGCAAGACTAACGAGTACCAAGATTAGAGTAACCATCCAAAAGCGTATAATTATTTTAGGCTCTGAAATGCCTTTTTGTTCAAAGTGGTGATGAAGAGGGGCCATTAAGAAAAAACGTTTTTTGGTGCGTTTGTAGTAAGCCACCTGAATGATGACGGAGAGTGTTTCTGCTACAAAAACGCCACCCATAATAAATAGTAAAATTTCTTGGCGAAGCAGAATAGCAATGACCGCCAAAATAGCGCCCAGTGCTAAAGAGCCTACATCGCCCATAAAAATTTCTGCCGGGTAAGTATTAAACCATAAAAACCCAAGACCAGCTCCTACGAGCGCACTACAAATTACAAATAGCTCGCCAGTACCAGGCATGAACGGCATATTGAGATAACTTGAAAAATTATAGTTGCCACTGATATAGGCAAATAAGGCCAGCGCACTAGAGATAAGAATGACAGGCATGATTGCAAGTCCGTCTAGCCCATCTGTGAGATTAACAGCATTCGAGGCACCAACAATCACCAGGTAGGCTAATATCAAAAAGCCGATAATGCCAAGTGGCACAGTGATATCTTTAATAAAAGGAATTAGCAGCTCGGTTTGAATGGGGTTTTCTATGACTGTAATAATCCATAGTCCAATTGCAATAGCACCCAATGATTGACCCAGTATTTTTTGGCGAGAACTCAGTCCATCTGAGGTTTTGTGTTTAATTTTTAGATAGTCATCCATAAAGCCAACGCCACCAAAAATGACCGCAGTGGCCAGTACAATCCAGAGATATATACTTGACCAATCACCCCATATTAGTGAGCTAACTATAAAGGAAAATAAAATCATAATACCGCCCATCGTTGGCGTCCCTGACTTGCTTAGGTGTGATGGCGGACCATCAGTTCTAACTACTTGGCCAATTTGGTATAAGTGTAGCTTATTGATAAAATAATGACCTAATGTCATGCTAATCAGTAATGCTGCAAGCATTGCAAGCACCGCTCTGAGTGTTAAGTAGTTAAGAACCCCAAAGCCGGGGTCAAGTTGTATTAATAGTGTGAGTAATTCTAAAAACATAAACTATTGAATATCATTAATAGAAAGCAACTCTATTTGAAAAATTAAAATAGCGTCTGCGGATAAACTGGCGCGTTTACCATCACCATAAATTTGATAATAAGGAGCAATCAGTGTACGCTTCTCACCAACTTTCATGGTTAAAACTGAGGTGTCAATAATACTAATAATGGAACCAGACCCTGCTGCAAAAGGTAGCGGTTTGTCGGCTTGACGCATGTTAGTGCCGTCGTCTAAATCAATCGAAAGCGCAACTTTAACCAAGTCGCCTTGATTAGGTGTATCACCATGACCGCTTTGATTAGTTTCAGTAAAATGACCTTGATCAGTAATTGTCGCCTGTGGATAGTTGGCTGCTACAAACGCCAAAAACTTGACTTTCTTGGCGGCAATTTTTTGTTGCTCTTTATTAGCATGTGCAGAATTTTCAGCCTTAAAAGCGGCTTCATCCGTTTTGAAATTTTGTGCTTTTTCGCCGATACGAAGAATACTGACTTTGCGTATAAAGTCATTTTGTTTGATGGTGTTAACCACATCCATCCCCTTGACTACGTAGCCAAAAACTGTGTGTTTGCCATCCAACCACGGAGTTGCTCTATGGGTGATAAAAAACTGTGATCCGTTTGTATTTGGGCCAGAATTTGCCATGGATAAAACACCTTCTCGATCGTGTGTTAAATCAGTAATCTCATCATTAAACTGATATCCTGGACCGCCCGTACCGTTACCCTTAGGGTCACCCCCTTGAATCATGAAATTGTCGATTACACGATGGAATTTCAACCCATTATAAAAAGGCTTGCCAGTTTGAATGTTAGATTTTTTTTCACCTTCAGCCAGCCCCACAAAATTAATGACAGTTAATGGGGTTTTTTCAAATTCAAGCCGAACAGTGATATCACCT
>JAHZJR010000114.1 GCA_022600805.1 Pseudomonadota bacterium | reverse complement strand
GGTGTGTACACCTACAACGATGTTCCGCTGTACTTCTACTTCACCGGCCCAGGTACCGAGATTGGCGGGCCTGAGACGATGACGGACCTGTTTGTGCGAGACATCGAGGAAGGGATCGCCGATACCGGCGTTCGGGCCTCGATCCTCAAATGCGCCACCGACGAGCCCGGTGTGACTGCCGGTGTCGAGCGGGTGCTTCGGGCCGTCGCGCAGGCCCATCGGCACACCGGGGTGCCGATCTCGACACACACCCACGCCGCGACCCGCCGCGGCCTGGACCAGCAGCGCATTTTCGCTCAAGAGGGCATCGACTTGTCGCGGGTGGTCATCGGCCACAGCGGAGACACCACCGACCTCGGCTACCTCGAAGAACTTATTGCCAACGGCTCCTACATCGGGATGGACCGCTTCGGCTATAACGGGATCCTGCCGTTCGAGGACCGCGTGGACACGGTGGCCAAGATGTGCGAACGCGGCCACGCCGACAAGATGGTGCTCTCCCACGACGCGGCCTGCTTCATCGGTCTCTGCGGCTGGCTGCCCGGTGACGCCCTCTCGGCCTCCACGCCGGAGTCTCACTACCTGCACATCCACCGCGACGTGCTGCCTGCCCTAAAACAGCGCGGGGTGACAGCCGAGCAGATCCACACCATGCTCGTCGAGAATCCCCGCCGGCTCCTCGCACACACAGGTGCGTATTGAGCCGGGGTCTGCGGCCATCCTGGCATTGCACACCGAGCAGCTCGCCGAGGCCTCAGTAGGTCGGGAGCGCTTAGCCGACAACGTCAGAAACGTCGAAGTCCGGGTCCCACCAACCTACGGATGTCTCCCACACGTTCGGGGCGTCACTGTTACTGAAGGCGTGTACTGCCATTCCCAGATATGCACCCTCGAAACGAGGATCTGCATCGAGAGCGGCGTGGATACCGCGCGCCTTCGCAGCATCGGCATTTGTGAATCCTATGGCCTCATTCGATGATGGGCCGATCTCGCCGATGTAGAACGGGACGGCAAATCCTTTGTGCTCTTTCCAGATTGACCAGTCGTCGTAGATCCGATCAACGTAGTCATCCACGGTTGTGTTCGCGAGTCCGTACCTGTGGAACGACGCGTAGTCAACCAGCGGGGCTGTCGCCGCGATCCACGTCGTTGACTCGACCGTCCTCGGGTAATTGCCGGAAAGGCGCTGGGCCAAGGTGATCTCAGCGGTGTAGCGAGAGATTATCCCGCCCGAAGCGAACGGCGACTCGACAACGTGGTGCATCTGTTCCCACAGGGGGCCGGTACCACCCCTGTATTGGGCATAGCCTTGTGGCAAGCCGAGGTACCACTGGGTGGTGAAGTTTTCGGTCGCTCCCGGGTGCGCGGCATTCAGCGATCCCCAGCGTAGGTCGGGCTCGTTTTGCGCTTCGAAGATCACATTCACGCCGAATCTCTCGACTTCGGCTTCGAGGTCCTGAACGAAGGCTGCGAACGCATCGATCTTCGGCCAAGCGCATGTGGGGCATGCGCTCATCGACTTAGCCCAGACGTCTTTGTTCCACAGCGAGACCACAAGTGTCGCTTCGATGTCGGCGAGGGCTTGAAAGAACCCATCGAAAACCGTATCGGCTTCCCAAGACCAGGATCTCGGTGGCCTGAACAATTGCGTTTCGTGCTCGAGAAAACGGTCCATCTCGACGAACCAGCGCACCAACCCGGGCTCTTGGCGTTCGATCGCGCCCACCACGGGGTCGTTCCCCGCTTGCCAGCTGTACAGGTTCCAGCCGGCGGCGGATTCGGCCGGAGGCGGTACAGGGTTTGGCGGAGGCGGTACAGGGTCGGGCGGAGGGGGTACAGGGTCAGGCGTTGGGAAGGCAGCGCCGTCATTGCCTGACTGACCGTTGGTTCCGAACAGCCCTCCCCTACCGCCGTTGCCGCCCTTACCGCCAGTGCTGCCGGCGACCAGCGCCGCCCCACCGGCGCCACCATTGCCGCCATTGCCGAAGATCTGCCCCCCCTTACCGCCGTTGCCGCCTTTACCGCCAGTGCTGCCGGCGACCAGCGCCGCCCCACCGGCGCCACCATTGCCGCCATTGCCGACAAATTGCCCGCCGTTGCCGCCGTTGCCGCCGTTATCCCCGGCCACACCGGCGCCGCCGGCACCACCGTTACCGAACCAGCCCGCCGGCCCGCCGTTGCCGCCGTTGAAGCCAGCACCGCCGTTGCCCCCCAGTAAGCCGGCCTTACCGCCATGACATGCGGTAGTTCCGGGGCAGGAGTCGGCGTCCCAGCTAAAACCATTGCCGAACAAGAACCCCCCATTGGGATGGGCGGCGGTGCCATTACCGAACAGCCAGAATTCATCCGCTGCGGCGCTGGCAACAGAACCCACCGCAGCCTCGCGAACAGGAAGGGGCACATCTGAGGTTGCCGCATCAGCAACTGGCGGCGCGCCCGCATCCGTGGAGTCCCCACCCGGTGCCGTCACCACCACCGGCGCCGCAAGCCGGCCATCACCTACCCCCGGCTCCTCAACCGTCGCAGAGACCGCGACCGCATCTCCATCCAGCGCCGCGTCCGCCGGCAGCGAATCCTCAGGGAAAACGCCGCTGGCCCCCGATGTGCTTTCTGGCGACGACGATCCTGAATTACCGGGACTCGAACCATCCGGCGTAACCCCATCGGTATTCGATCCATCGGCGATCGCCGTGATTGCCGCACCAGCCGAATCCGAAAGCTCGTCGGAATCCACGCCATCGAAACCTGAGCCATCCGGGGCCTCATCGCCGGCAATGTCGAAGTCTGCGGTCGCAATATCGAAGTCTGTGTCTGCGTCTGCGTCTGCGTCTGCGTCTGTGTCTGCGTCTGTGTCTGCGTCTGCGTCCGCGTCTCCGTCTGCGTCTGCGTCTGCGTCTGTCGATAAGTCTGTCGGGATGTCCAGAGAAGCGTCGATCTCCAACCCAGACGACGAACCATTCAGCCCCGACGACAACGTCATCTCCGGGACATCGGTCGCATCCGACACCGTGACATGACCCGAAACACCGTCTGAGGACGATGCGCCGGAACCCGAGAATGCCGAACCTGCCCCTGGCTGCAACCCCTGACCTGACGGCGAAGACTCCGTCCCTGACGGCGAAGACTCCGTCCTTTCCGGCGAACTTGAGCCGGTCGCATCGGCGAGCGCTACCGCCGGCATCCACGCGATCACGGCGCCAGCACCCAAGGCGAATGCCAGCGCGCCGACGCGCCCCAGGCGAACGTCTGCAGGCATAAAGCCCTCCGTCCAGCGGCGTGATATCCGGGACCTAGAAACCTACGCTCCTGTCAGGCAAATGTTGGGCAGTTGCGCAACCGGCACAGCATCGCCTCTCCCCCGGATGATCGGGTCGAATCATGGGTGCTGGCGAGGCAACGAAGCCTGCTGTTCGATGTGCAGGGCACCGCGCCCGATGCGCGCCCAACACGGCGCCACCCGCTCATGCCGGTGGCAAGCGCCCTTTT
>JAHZJR010000037.1 GCA_022600805.1 Pseudomonadota bacterium | reverse complement strand
ACGATGTGCGTTTTCTAAAACAATTTAAATAAGCATATGAATATTTCAACATCATGGTTACGTGAGTGGATTTCCCCCGTTGTTACTGACGAGGTATTGGCTGAACAATTAACAATGGCAGGTTTGGAAGTTGACGGTATCAATACTGTTGCGCCAGCTTTCACTAAAGTTGTGGTTGGAGAGGTGATTTCTTGTGAAAAACACCCTGATGCAGATAAGCTAAATTTGTGTCAAGTTGAGGTTGGCGAAGCTGATCCTCTGCAGATTATTTGTGGTGCTAAGAATGTACGCACTGGTCTTAAAGTTATGGCGGCACTTGTTGGTGCCAAACTGCCGGGTGACTTTAAAATCAAAAAAGCGAAATTAAGAGGTGTTGAGTCATTTGGCATGATTTGCTCTGATTCTGAGTTGGGTCTTAGTGATTCATCGGACGGTATTGCTGAGCTAGGTTCAGAGGCGCCTATTGGCCAAGATATTAGAGAATATCTAGATCTTGACGATAATATTATCGAATTAGACATCACCCCAAATCGCGGTGATTGTTTTTCAGTGCTTGGTGTTGCACGTGAAGTGAGTGCTAATTACAACATGGCATTTGTGACGCCTGAAATTTCAGTTGCTGCAAGCGGTGTATCTAGCGTTAAAACCAAGGTAAGTAACACCAGTGCCTGCCCTAAGTATTTAACCAGAAGTATCACAGGCATTGATAATACGGTTCAAACGCCACAATGGATGGCTGACAAGTTGACGCGTTCAGGCCAAGCTGTTCATTCACCGGTGGTTGATATTACTAACTACGTGTTAATGGAATTAGGCCAACCAATGCACGCGTTTGATCTTAGCAAAATTAATGGCTCTATTGACGTTAGAAACGCCAAATCTGGTGAAACAATTGATTTGTTGAACGAGTCAACGGCCACTTTAAAGGATAACACTTTGGTGATTGCTGATGAAAGCTCAGTGTTAGCGATTGCAGGTGTAATGGGTGGTGAGCCAAGCTCAACTCAGCCTTCTACAACAGAGATTTTATTAGAAAGTGCTTTCTTTGAGCCGGTAGCCATTGCTGGCAAGGCGAGAGACTATGGCCTACATACAGAGTCGTCATTGCGTTTTGAGCGTGGTGTTGATTTTAATATTACCGAGTTAGCGCTAGACCGAGCTGCACAATTAGTGGTTGAAATCTGTGGCGGTGAGGTGAGTGAAATTACCTCAAATATTGATGAAAGTGCCTTACCTGAGTTAGCACCTATTACCATTACTAAAGCTAAAATTCAGCAAGTATTGGGCTTTGAATTGGACAGTAGCTGGATTGAAGAAAAGTTCATTAACCTTGATTTTGAAATTAGTGACAAAACTAATGACTCATGGACAATTATTCCGCCAAGTTTTAGGTTTGATATTCGCATTCCGGCTGATTTAATTGAAGAGTTAGCAAGATTGTATGGCTATGATAAATTGCCGGTTCAGAAGTTGTCGTTAGATGCTAATATTAATGTTATTGAAGAGGCGCAAATTGACAAATATGATGTCATGCAGGCTTTGGTCAGTCGTGGTTACCAAGAGGTAATTACTTATAGTTTCATCTCTGAAAAATATCAAAATTTAATCGATCCTGAGGCTAGTAAAATTACACTATCAAATCCGATTTCTGCGGATATGTCCACCATGCGTTCCTCGCTTTGGGCAGGCCTATTACAAACCGTAGAGTCCAATCAAAGACGCGGACATACTGATGCGCGTTTTTTTGAAATTGGTCTGTGTTTTGGTGGTGTTCAAGCAGACGAGCAATCCAATAAATTAGCCGGCGTTGTTTCTGGCAATCGATTTTCTTCACAATGGTCAGCAGAGCCTCAGGCACTTGATTTCTTTGATGCAAAAGCGGATCTTGAGTCTATTTTAAGTTTTACCTCAGCAGCCTTTGAATTTGAAGCGGCTGAGCATCCTGCCTTGCAAAAAGGTCAAACTGCTAAGATTATGCACAATAATCAAGCGGTAGGCTGGATTGGCGCACTATCACCTAGCGTTCAAAAAGAATTATCATTGCCAGTATGCTACTTGTATGAAATAGATTTGGCTACGGTATTATCAGGCTCAATTGCTAAATATAAGCCTTTTTCTGCTTATCAATTAGCTCAGCGTGATCTTGCTTTGGTGGTTGATCAATCAACGCCAGTTGCCAAATTAACACAAGCCATTGAGCAACTAGATCAAGAACATTTTGTTGGTGTTAGTTTGTTTGATGTGTATGAAGGTGAGCATATTGATGCGGGCAAAAAGAGTGTTGCGCTTAATTTGGCTTATCAGTCACTTGATGGCACATTGACTGATGAAGAGGTTAATGCCAAGGTGGATGATGTATTGGCACTAATGAAAACTGAATTTTCAGCGACACTTCGATAGTTATGGCGTTAAGCAAAAAAGACATTGCTGATAACTTGGTGCGTGAAATGGAAATTACCCATGCGCAAGCTTTACAGCTAACCAATGATTTTTTTGATCAAATTCAATCAACCCTTGCTAGTGGTGAAGAAGTAAAACTCTCAAGCTTTGGTAATTTTATTATCAGAGAAAAGGCTGCTAGACCGGGTAGAAATCCTAAAACAGGGCAGCCTGTAGAGATATCTGCCAGAAAAGTAGTTAGCTTTAAAGCGGGTCCAAAGCTCAAAAAACTCACACAAGCGGGTTAGTTAATCGCTAATAGCTGTCACACCCCGCAAGGGGGTACAAGTGGTAAGCTCGGTTATTAGACTAAATTATTGATTTATGATAATGCTAGTTGTTAGTCTGAAATAGCCGTCACACCCTGCAAGGGGGTGCAAGTGATGGGGTTGATGATTTACGAGTTACAACCCAGACTATCAAAATTGATGCTAGTCACTAATAGCCGTCATAAAACCTTTAAGAACCGGCATAAGCTTATCAACAATGGCTTGATTTTTTTCAGTATTGTTCACATGACCTTCAATAATTTTTTGCGTTTCAAGTAGGGTTACTTGATAATCATCATCAAATTCAAAATTGATAAAATAAAAACCTTTGGCTTTATCTCTGACTGATCTAACGGAAAGAAAATCAGTTTCCCAGGCTAGTTCAGCAGTAAAGGCAGCTGAGGAGTCAGTTGTGTCTTTTTGTACCAAAATAAGCGTTGAGCCAAAATGAAAAATGAAATGACTAGCGCCACAATTAGAAGCGGGTGTGGATGATAGATCGCCACGCTCTAGTGCATCAGCAATTTGCTTTAATTGAGCGTTATTTAGTTGAATGTATTTTGCATCTAAGTAAGCATCAACATCACTTTCAGGATGATTATTTTTAATGTATTCAATTAGTTTGTCTAGCATGACAGTAGGGTATTAATAATAAAGAGTTGCATTATACGCTATTAGCGCCTAACTGCCAAAACGGTTAGTTAGCTTTGATCTAGAGAATCTGAGTATTTAATAGCATAAACATCAAAAATACTAATGGCCATAGCGGCAATGATAGGGCCGATAAATAATCCTAAAACACCAAATTGAATAATCCCTGCTAAGGTTGATAATACGGTGATTAGTGTGTGATCAAGTGCGGATTGTTGCGCTGATTGTTGTGCAATTTTTTGAATAATGATTGGCCTAATAAAATGATCAATAACAGTACCTATTAATACAGCGCCAAAAATAACAATGATTAATGCATCAGCAGTTTGCCCTTGTGCGTATAAATACAAACTTAAAGGCAGCCAAATAATTAAACCGCCAAGTACCGGGATAAAGCTGGCCAAAGCCATAGCAATACCAAAATACAATATTGGAAGATCGACAATTGCCACACCGATAGAAAACACCACACCTTGTAAAATTGCAATGATAAAGACACTGCCCACCAAAGTAACAGACAAGCTTGAAAACTGATTAAATAAAATATCATCCAGATGGTTTTCTAATGGTGATAAGTCTTTAAGTCGTTTCACTGTACTTTTGCCATCGATGTAAAAATAATACAGTGAGAAAATAGTCACAACTAGAAAAAAGATAAAGTGAGAAGATAGCGACACAATACTTTTTAAAATCACCACAGAGAAATCTTTAATGCTAAGTAAAAATCCTTCCATATTGTTGCTAAGTGCTGAATTCAAAGTAGCTTTTATAGAATCTGACAAAGGCAGGCCTGAAATAGTTTGATAAAGTATTTGATTGCTTTGCTCAACGTCAAAATCGGTGTTGATGGTTTGTATCAGTGCTGAAATTTCTAGCCCGCTAATAAGTAAGATATAACTCAAGGGTAAAATAAGAATGACAGTAACCAGTAGTGTCATCATCAGCGCAGAGACAGCATTTGAAAATTTCTGTTGGAATTTGTTATATTGCCCAAAAGTAGCAATGGCAATCAGCAAGGCCAAAAATAGTGCAGGAATAAATGGCGTAAATAACCAAATTAAACCACCAATGGCGATGACTAACAGGCTGAGCATAAAGCCGTGTTCGTAAGGTGTATTCATAAATTTTCCATTTTAATAATGTTATAGGCTACCTGCTCGTATGGATGAGAAAATTTCATCGCTTTAATGGCCAAATCAAGATTATCATCAATACAAAGCATTTCAACTTTGTACTCTTCTACGGCCTCTAATTCGTTTAATAGACCAATGGCAGGCTGGGCATTGTTGATAGGCTTAAACTGTCCCATGCCAATGGTTTGCCAGGCGCACTGTTCGTAATTATCAAATTGACCAGCACCTGCGTCAAACATTGCATTTTTGACAATTTCTAAGTCGGTTTCTGGGACATAAAAACTAATTTGATACATGTTAAAAAATTCCTTTTAAATACGCTTTTCGCTCAATTTCATCCATATGTTCAATCGCATATCTTAAAGTAGTTCTTGGAAGTTGTGCATAATTTTCTCTTAAGAAGGTTTTACAAACTTCATTATCTTTTTTATATATTTCTCTTAACATCCATCCAGTGGCTTTGTGGATAAGATCATGAGAGTCCTTTAGTAGGGATTTTGCAATTGTTAATGTTGGATTAAACTGACTATTTTTTATAAATGCAAAGGTTGCTACAATAGCGATACGCTTTTCCCACAAGTTATATGACTTGGCGAAATCAAATAAAATGTTTAATTTATTTTGATGGTTAAATAGATAATCACCAATAGTATGTGGAACGGTTGTATCAACCAAATCCCAATTATTGGCTGCATGGATATTATTTAGATAATAGTTGAACACTTGTTCAGTATTTCCAGATTTATATTGATTGACGAGTATCAACAAGCCGCAGTGCCGAATTTCATGAATCGGATGATTAATTAAGTTGTCTAATTGTGTTGGTGTGATATTGTTAAAGTGTTTCTTGGCAACCGTTCTAGTGTGTGGCACACGTATCCCAATAAATTGATCATGTTCTGAGTATTGTCCGGGTCCGGTTTTAAAAAACCACTCGTTGGCTGTTTTGCGTTCAGCAGTAGCGTAAGTTTTTAATTCATCAATTATTTCTTTTGCCGTCATCAGCTATACTATGAATTTTTAACAATAATTTAATCATACATGCAAACAGCTTATTTTGCCGGCGGATGTTTTTGGTGCGTTGAAGCGATATTTCAACGTATTTCAGGTGTTACAAGTGTCGTGTCTGGTTATTGTAATGGACACACTCAAAATCCTAGTTACAAAGATATTTGTACTGGTAGTACAGGCCATGCTGAAGTGGTAAAAATAGAATTTGATGAATCTGTGGTTTCTTTTAATAACTTACTCCAAGTGTTTTTTGCTACGCATGACGCCACCACACTTAACCAGCAAGGTAATGACAAAGGTACGCAGTATCGATCGGCGGTATTTTACATAAGTGATGAACAGCAAGCTCAAGCCAAACAGTTTATTGAAAAGTTAGGTGATAATATTGTCACTGAGGTAACTCAGCTAGCTGTGTTTTATTCAGCTGAAGATTATCATCAAAATTATTATAACAACAACCCAAATCAGCCTTATTGTGCGATGCTAATCACACCAAAATTGGATAAATATTTCAAATGAACGACCAAGACTTACTAAGATATTCTCGTCAAATTATGCTGCCACAAGTAGGTATTGAAGGTCAGCAAAGTTTGCTAGAGTCTACGATGTTATTGATTGGTGTCGGCGGTTTAGGCTCTCCTAGCGCCTTGTATTTAGCAGCAGCAGGTGTGGGGCATCTTATTATTGCTGATTTTGATAAGGTTGAGTTATCAAATCTACAGCGTCAGGTGATTCATCACACACCTGATATCGGTCAATACAAAGTCGACTCTGCTCAAGAGAAGATTTTGGCTGTTAATCCTGATATTAAAGTTACCACACTCAAGGATCTTAATGAGGAAAATCTTAATCATTGGGTGTCTATGGCGAATGTTGTGCTTGACGGTACAGATAATTTTGCTACACGTTTTAAAATTAATACTGCCTGCGTGCAAGAGCAAGTGCCACTTGTTTCTGCAGCGGTGATTCGTTTTGAGGGGCAATTATCAGTGTTTAAAGGCTATAAAGTAGGCCAGCCTTGTTATCAGTGCTTATATGGCAAAGCAGGGGAAGAGGATGAAAATTGTACAGAAAACGGAATTCTTGCGCCAGTTGCCGGTGTTATGGGCACATTGCAAGCACTGCAAGCGCTTAAAGTAGTGTTAAATTTAGCAGAGCAGTTAACAGGTAAGTTAATGATAATTGATGCACTAAAGCTTGATTTCAGAACAGTAAAAATGACTAAAGACGCTGCATGTCCTATTTGCCAAGTCGAATTAAAAAACTAATTAAACATGCAAAATTTAATGGCATTAAATTGGGTAATTTTTTTGATAAAAAATAGATTATTGTTAGACATCGCTGTATAATTACTAAGATTATAAATTTTATTGATTAAAGTATTTTTTAGTTGTAGACCTTTACAGCGGATACTTTAAGTTTTTTAGGAGTAGAATATGAGCGGACAAATGCAAAGACCTGAAGTTCCAACTGGTGTAGTAGGTAAAAAAGGCTTCCAGGTTACAACAACCCAAAAGAAAGTAGACGGTAAAGTACCTGCAGGTTTTCATGTTGGTTACACAACTGAATGGGATTCTGTTCACACTGAAGTGCCATACCAAACACCTAAGAAGCCATAATTTTTAACTAAATTATTGCTACGAAAAAGCCGCAAACTGAGTAATTGGTTTGCGGCTTTTTACGTTTCAAGTATTTTTTAAGGTCTTTTTTTAAAATTTGTAAAATTTTTAAAAATACAAGAGTAGAGCGTCTGTTTGTAGTTTTTTGTATAATAAAAATGCGCTTTTAAGAGATTTTTTTGATCTAGAATTAACCCTGTTAATTGGCTAATTATGTTAATTTTTAATATTTGCCAAATTTTTAAAATTAGCTGCTGACTCTTAGGGATATATTAAGTTAAAATTATCATATTAAATCTAAGCAATATATTAAAAAAAGGAGGGCGTTATGTTTGATAGATCTCAAACTTTAGCCAAAGTAGATAGTGACATTTCAAATGCAATTATTGCAGAGGTGGCGCGTCAAGAGGCACACATTGAACTAATTGCGAGTGAAAACTACACATCGCCAGCAGTGATGGAGGCTCAAGGTTCACAGCTGACTAATAAATATGCCGAAGGCTATCCTAATAAGCGCTATTATGGTGGTTGTGAGCATGTTGATGTGGTGGAGCAATTGGCCATTGATCGTGCTAAAGAATTATTTGGTGCAGATTATGCTAACGTTCAACCTCATTCAGGCTCTCAAGCAAATGCGGCAGTGTTTCAAGCATTATTAGTACCTGGTGACACCATTTTAGGGATGAGTCTTGCACATGGTGGACACCTAACTCATGGCGCGGCACCGTCTTTTTCAGGCAAAAATTTTAACGCCATTCAGTATGGCTTAGATGAAGGTACTGGCGAGATTGATTATGCTCAAGTAGAGGCGCTAGCCAAAGAGCATCAGCCAAAAATGATTATTGCAGGTTTTTCAGCGTATTCACGCGTGGTTGATTGGCAACGTTTTAGAGATATTGCCGATTCAATTGGTGCGTATTTATTGGTGGATATGGCGCATGTTGCTGGTCTTATTGCTACAGGTGAGTATCCATCTCCAGTGGGTATTGCCGATGTCACAACCACTACTACGCATAAAACTTTGCGCGGTCCTCGTGGTGGCTTAATTTTAGCTAAAGCTAATGAAGCGATTGAGAAAAAGCTTAATTCAGCGATTTTCCCAGGTATACAGGGCGGCCCGTTGATGCATATTATTGCAGCTAAAGCGGTATGCTTTAAAGAGGCAATGAGTGATGAATATAAAGCCTATCAAAAACAAGTTAAGGTAAATGCACAAGCGATGGCCGATACATTTATTAAGCGTGGTTTTGACGTAGTTTCTGGTGGCACAAATGATCATTTGTTCTTAGTGAGTTTTATTGATCAAGGTTTAACCGGCAAGGCAGTTGATGCAGCATTAGGCAATGCACATATTACAGTGAATATGAATGCTGTGCCAAATGATCCTCAATCACCATTTGTAACCAGTGGTATTCGAGTGGGTACACCAGCGGTGACAACACGCGGATTTGGTGAGCAGGAATGTCGTGATTTGGCTGGCTGGATTTGTGACATTTGTGATGATTTGGATAATCAAGCCGTGATCGATGAAGTGAAAGCAAAAGTGGCTAAGGTTTGTGCCCAGCATCCGGTTTATAAGTAGTTAGCATTAAGGGGGAGAATGCGCTGTCCATTTTGTCAATCTGACGACACCAAAGTATTAGACACACGTTTAATTGATGATGGGTCGCAAGTGCGCAGGCGTCGGGAGTGCACTTCTTGTGGTGAGCGTTATTCTACCCGTGAAACAGTAGATTTAAATCTACCACGTTTAATTAAGAGTGATGAATCTCGTGAATCGTTTGATGAAGATAAACTTCGCTCTGGCCTGCTTAAAGCCTTAGAAAAACGTCCAGTTAAAACTTCGCAAATTGAAACCTCCATTGCCCGTATTTCACGCAAACTTATGACTCAGGCAGAGCGAGAAGTGCCATCGAATAAAATTGGCGAATGGGTAATGGAAGAGCTTAAAGCATTAGATGAGGTGGCCTACATTCGCTTTGCGTCGGTTTATCGCCAATTTCAAGATATCGAAGCCTTTAAAAATGAGATTGAAAAGCTCATGCATAAATAGTGGCAAAAACCAAAGTTGAATTTATTTGTCGTGAATGTGGCTCTTCGCAGCCACAATGGGCAGGTCAGTGTCTAGATTGCAAAGCTTGGAATACACTGGAAGAGGTGGTTTTATCTCAAGCGAGCTCCTCAAAACCTGAAAGTCTTAAAGACCTTCCGCCATCAAAAGTTCAAAATCTATCAGACATTAAATTTGAAAATAGAGTCAGACTTAGCACTGGGATTAGTGAGCTTGACCGAACATTGGGTGGTGGGCTGGTAGATGGCTCTGTGGTTCTTATTGGCGGTGATCCAGGTATTGGTAAATCAACCCTTATTTTGCAAGCAATGGCAGCTATTAATAAAACAGACACAACCCTGTATGTTAGTGGTGAAGAGTCGGCTGAGCAAATTAGTGATCGTGCAATTCGTTTAGGTATCAATGAAGATATCTTGCTACTAAGTGAAACACATCTAGAGAAGATTATCAAGCTTGCTAAAAAGGTTCAACCAAAAGTGATTGTGATTGATTCCATTCAAACCATGGTTACCGATGGCTCAACTTCCGCACCAGGTTCGGTCACTCAGGTTCGTGATTGCGCTGCACAATTGACGCAGTTTGCCAAACAAACCAACACCATTTTACTCATGATTGGTCATGTGACCAAGGGTGGTGCTTTGGCTGGTCCAAGAATTTTAGAGCATATGGTTGACGCTGTACTTTACTTTGAAGGAGATGCAGGCGGGCGTTATCGTATTATTCGTGCTGTCAAAAATCGCTTTGGTGCTGTTAATGAAATTAGTGTGTTTGCCATGGGTGAAGCTGGTCTACAGCAAGTAGAAAATCCATCGGCAATATTTTTATCTAATCAAGCTAAACCGTCGCCAGGATCGATGGTCATGGTGACGCGTGAGGCTACACGCCCATTAATGATCGAAGTGCAAGCTTTGGTTGATCAAGCGGGCGGCAACCCTAAAAGAGTGAGCGTTGGCTTGGAGCAAAATCGCCTAGCGTTACAGCTTGCAGTGTTGCACAAGCACGGAGGCGTTGCCACGTATGATCAGGATGTATTTGTCAATGTAGTTGGTGGTATTAAAGTGAATGAAACCGCCTCCGATCTAGTGGTGATGTTGGCGATTATGTCAAGCCTCAGAGACAAAGTAATTCCAAATGATTGGATTGCTTTTGGTGAAGTGGGCTTAACAGGTGAAGTGCGCCCAGTTTATAATGCACTTGAGCGCTTGCAAGAGGCGCAAAAACACGGTTTTAAGGTAGCTATCATACCAAAGGGTAATCACCCTAAAAAAGCGCCCAAAGGGCTAAAGATTGTCCCAGTAGAATATTTGTACCAAGCTTTGCAATATATGAGCGAGAATACCTAACTGATATATTTTTGCTTGAATTTAAAGCTTTTTATTCACGCATCATGTAATAATAAATAAGTTATTTATTAGCAAGGTTGAAAAATGATATTAGAAATCGTATTTGCAGCCGGTTGTTTTTGGGGTGTAGAAAAAAACTTTGAAAAAATCGACGGTGTTATTGAGGCAACTTCTGGCTATGCTGGCGGTAGTTATGCCAATCCTAGTTATGATCAGGTACTTAAAAATCGAAACCTTCAAACTCCAGGTTTTGTTAGTTTCTTAGAAAAAATCGGACTCACGGATAAAGCTGAGCTTGAGGTTGATAAAGCTCTGGTTAATCATACTGAAGTGGTAAAGGTGAGCTACAATCCAGATAAGGTATCGACTGAATCTTTAATTAAAAATTTTTGGGAAATTCACGACCCAACGCAAGTCAACGGACAAGGTGCTGACATTGGTAATAACTATCGTTCAGCGCTTTATTGGACCACAAAAGACCAAGAAGCAGTTGCACTAAGCACTGGACAGCAATTTCAAAAGCTATTAACTGCTAAAGGTTATGGCAAGATTGTGACTGAAATCAAACAATTAGACAAATTTTGGCCGGCAGAAGATTATCATCAAAATTATTTAGCAAAAAATCCAAATGGCTATTGTCCGAATCATTCAACGGGTGTGAAATTTGATCAAGCCATGAAAAAACCAGTAGCGCATGAGTTGATCGAGCCTCTTGCTGGTCTAGAAATCTTAGTGATCGAGGCAGAAGATAAGGGCTCGTGTTTGTATTGCTTACAGTTTGAAAAAGAAGTCAGTTCAAAATACAAAGGTAGTATTCCCCTTAGGAGCGTGCCTGCGAGCGCATTAAAAGGGTTTGATTTAAAAACACCAACTTGGGCAACGCCAACTATTTTCTTTATTAATGATGGCAAAGAAGTTTGGGCGCAACAAGGTTACATGTCACCAAGTGAATTTTACAAAGCACTGGGTGAGTTTAAACTGGGCAAATCATCAGAAGCTTTTGATGTTGCTTTTAATAAAGCCACAGATGGTAGATTTTGTAAGCAGTACGATATTTTTAAAGATACACCCGATGGGGTCTTTGTAGATAAATTATCAGGCAGAGCTTTGTTTGATACGCGTGATCGCTTTAATTCAAAATCTGGCTGGTTATCTTTTACCAAGCCAGTTGATGGCGAGACGTATGAAAAAGCCGATAATAGCTACGGCATGAAGCGTACTGAAATTCTCTCAAAAAGCACAGATATTCACCTAGGGCATGTATTTAATGATGGTCCTAATGGCCAACCAAGATATTGTATTAATGCGACTGTGTTGGAGTTTGTGCCTAGAAAGGATGGCTAGATTCTAAATATCAATGCTTTTATCTTTATCTTAAGTTGATGAATATCGCATAAGGATGCTATAATTTTTCTATATTATTAAATTTTGCAATCAGACAAGGATGAACAATGAACAAATTTATTT
>JAHZJR010000101.1 GCA_022600805.1 Pseudomonadota bacterium | reverse complement strand
CGCCCAGCAAGTCATAGTACTTGGTGTCCCTCACCCCCAGCACCTGCTGCTGAGACAGCAACAGCACCACGATGGCCAACAAAGCCATACCATTCGAATTCAATACCCCCATTATATCTTTTTAACACATTAAGAATGTCCAATCTTAAAATCCGATGCGCGTGGCTGGGGTCGAACAGTTGCCAGTTGTTCCGCAGCCACGGGACGAGGTCCGGTATCGGGGCGGGATAGGTCCATTTCTCGTATTGGCGTGAGACAACGTCATCGCGTGGATCGTTGGTCATTTCAGGTCTACTCCTTCGTAGTGAAACGCTTCGACTGTGCTGATCGGGTATCGAGCCATTGGACGAACGCATGTGCCCCATCCGCGGCAGTGTCTGGTTACGGCTTCGCTGTGAGTGTCTGGTTACGGCTTCGCGAGTTTCTGAATCGCCGGGTCGCGTTTGAGCACCGGTAGGGGAAACATGTGGTCGGTTTCTGTCCGGTGGAGGCTCTCGTATAGGCCCACGGAATAGATGCCTGCCTGTTGCACTCTCATCTGCAGATGTTTGGCGAAAACCCGGAACTTGATGCCTAGTGCCGGATCGTCTGGCCACTCCCAAGCGAACTCCAAGGTGCCGACGCGCTCACCATCTGGTGACGTGGCGACAATGACTCTTCGCGCATCGTAGTTGGTGCCGTCCGGACTGCAGAAGGCCACGACTACGGGGATGGTGATGTTGGTGGGGAATCCCTCCACGTAGCAACTCTTCATGGGGAAACCCTCTGTTGCGATTCCGCCGGCATCTTGGGAGACCGCGCGCAGCGACGGCGCGAACGCTAGAACACGCATGCTTGTCCTTCGGCCCTCCCGGTCCTTGCGGGCGCTCAGGATCTAGCGATCCGGAGCACCGGCCAACAACTTCAGCTCAAGACCAAGGGTTGTCGGCGTGTAGCGCTGCTCACGGCGGTGGGTGCATCGGTAGTTGACGGAATTACCCAGATGCCCGGCCGTCAGGTACGCAGCATAGACATCGATCGCTCGGTCAGGCTTCGATGAATGCGAAGTGGCCTGGCTTCGAAGGGGAGAAATCAGGTCGGGCGGCGGTTCTCCGCTGCTGGGCAAAGGATTGGCCGGTTGTCGACCGAAAGCCGAATACCTACCCGGTTGGGTCAGCACAACCCGGAAAACGGGTGTGATCAGTAAATATAGGCGCCCATGGCCGCGATCTTCAGGACTCGGTGACCTTGTCCTGGCCAACCTGCGCGGACAAACCTGAGAAATTCTCAGACACATGTTGCGAAATGGTTACGGACATCGACGCAACGTCGTAGCATCGTCCCCATCTTGTGTGCCGAACGCTGCAAGCAACCCCGGGGGAGTAGACGACATGACCAACATCAATGCTTCTGATGCCACTTTCGACGACGGACGTTCTGCCAGGTCAGGTCGTCATCGTCGGGCTACATCCGGTTGGTTCGGGGTTCGTCGCATTCAGACCGGCTCGCGAGTGCTACCCAAGCCTGCGCCATCGGGTCACGCCGGTTACGTGGGGCGGGTTGGCGCACTAGCGGTCGCCTTGGGTATCGGCGCGGCAATCGCGTCGGTGCCGGGGGTCGCGTTTGCCGATACCACCGGTTCGGGCGGGTCGACGGGTTCGGCGTCGTCGGGTTCCGGTGATTCCACTGGTTCGGATTCCTCGGGTTCGGGCGATTCGACAGGTTCGGATTCCTCGGGCTCGGGCGATTCGACGGGTTCGGATTCCTCGGATTCCGATGGTGATGACTCGGCGGGCAATGGGGGCGCCGGGGCCTCGGATGCCGACGAGGATGCCGATGAGGTCGCCGATGAGGTTGCCGATGAGATCGCTGATGAGTTGGCCGATGAGCTCGATGAGGCCGATGACGAGGATGCTGACGAGGCCGACGAGGCCGACGAGGCCGATGACGAGGTCGCTGATGAGGTGGCCGACGAGGATGCTGACCCCGCAGCTGATGAGGCCGATGAGGATGCTGACGCCGTAGCCGACGAGGCCGACGAGGTTGCTGATGAGGTGGCCGATGAGGTCGCCACTGGCGGTTCGGATTCGGATGAGATCGTCGATGAGGGTTCGTCCGGGTCTTCCGGTTCGGTAGATGAGGTTGAGTCGGCTCCGGTAGTTGAGCCGGCCGTCGTGGAGGAAGTTGCGCCGGCTGCGTCGGTGGCGGAGTCGCCGGTGTCGGTGAGCGATGGTTCTTCGTCCTCAGGTGGGGCCTCTGTGGTGCTGTCGACCACGCCGGATGAGGATCTGAGCGAGTCGGCGACAGATGCGTCGACGCCGGCCGCGGAGTCGACGAGCCCGCTGAGCCGCTTGGGTTCTCTGCTGTCCAAGTGGCTGGGCCTGGACGGGTCCGCTGGTGGTGGTGACCCGGTTGAACCGTTGGCTGCGCCGTTGATGTGGGGTGCGGCAGCGGTAGCGCGTCGTGAAGCGGGCGCCGGCGCTGATGCGGACGTGACCCTGTTCGGCATCAAGCTGTTTGGAGATGGCACCGCCGAAGATCCCAACGGCGGGATCTTGGTCGGTAACGGCTACAGCTACACCAGCTACGAGGGCGCGTGCACCACCGGCGCTTGCGATGGCGGTAATGGCGGGTTGATCGGCAACGGCGGTGATGGTTTCAACGGCGGTAACGGCGGCTCGGCAGGCTGGTTCGGCAACGGCGGCAACGGTGGCGACGGCGTCCCTGGCGGCGCGGGCGGCAACGGCGGCAATGGCGGGTTGTTCTTCGGCAACGGCGGCAATGGCGGTGCTGGCGGGGCGTTGCCAGGGGGCAGCGGCGGCAACGGCGGCAACGGTGGTAACACCGGTTACTTGTCGCTGTTTGGCATTGGTGGTGCTGGTGGTGACGGCGGTGACGGCGACGTTTCTGGTGGTACTGGCGGCGACGGCGGCGGCGCGGCCGGGTTTGCGCTGAATGCCGAGGGTGGCGACGGCGGTGACGGCGGCGACGGCGGCGTTGGTGGTGCCGGCGGTGCGGGCGGCGACGGCGGTCTGATCAGCGGCAGCGGCGGTGACGGTGGTAATGGCGGGAACTCAGATACCCCCAGTGCCGTTGGTGGCGCCGGCGGTGCGGGCGGCAGCGTCGGACTGCTGTCGATATTCGGCGACGGTGGTAACGGTGGTAACGGTGGTAACGGTGCCGACGGCGCCGACGGCGCTGACGCCGTCTTGCCCGGCACTGATGGCGAAGACGGCGGTGTGGGCGGTGACGGCGGTAAGGGCGGTGCCGGCGGGGCGGGTAGCTACATCTTCGGTACCGGCGGCAACGGCGGCCTCGGCGGTGCTGCTGGCAATGGCGGTAATGGCGGCAGTGGCACTGACGGCGATGATGGTGTGCTCGGCGGTGACGGCCAGGACGGCGGCAACAGCGGTAACGGCGGGAACGGCGGTGTCGGCGGGGTTGGCGGCTCTGCTGGCCAGGGCCGCTTCTTCTTCTTGATCAGTTCCAATGGCGCCAACGGGGACGGCGGCAACGGCGGCAACGGCGGCAACATGGGCGCCGTTGCCGGCAACGGCGGTGACGGCGCGGATGCCATCCTGGCCGGCAACGACGGCGGGGCAGGCGGCGACGGCGGCAACATCGGAAATGCTGGTACCGGCGGGGCCGGCGGTGCGGCCGGCACCGGTGGTACCGGGGGTACAGCCGGCAACGACGGCGCGGGCGGAGAGTCCCAAGGCGACGGCGGCAATGGCGGCAACGGCGGTGACGGTGCCGCCGGCGATGACGGATCCGATGCGGTGCTTGCCGGTGGTGACGGCGGAGACGGCCAGGCCGGCGGCGCTGGCGGCGCCGGCGGCGCCGGCGGGTCGAGCGGCGAGTTCCACCGCTTCGGCGGCACCGGCGGAACCGGCGGCAACGGCGCTCTCGGCGGTAACGGCGGCAACGGCGCGGATGGCGATGATGCTCTGCTACCCGGCGGTAACGGCCAGGACGGTGGCAACAGCGGTGCCGGTGGGGCCGGCGGGGCCGGCGGGGCCGGCGGTGATGCCGGGACCGGCGCTGACGGTGCCGGCACCAATGGTGACGGTGGTGACGGCGGTACCGGCGGTGACAGCGGCACGGTAGCCGGCAACGGCGGCAACGGCGGGGACGCGATCCTCGCAGGCAACACCGGCGGCGCCGGCGGAGCAGGCGGCGACATCGGAGCCGGCGGGGCAGCCGGCACCGGCGGCGCGGCCGGCACCGGAGGCAACGGCGGCGCGGACGGGGCCGACGGTCTAGTCGGTGGCTCGATCGGTGACGGCGGCAACGGCGGCGACGGCGGCATGGGCGGCACCGGCACGACCGGTGACGACGGCGTCGACGGCACCGG
>JAHZJR010000124.1 GCA_022600805.1 Pseudomonadota bacterium | reverse complement strand
TACCGCAGGCAAGGACCCGGCGTTATGGGATTTAAACGTCTACTTAGAACGTTCGAACCCGTGGGAACAATTCCAAAATAACGACGCGTCGCCCGTGCCGATTGTTAACGTGTGGTTTGATAATGAAACTTTTGATAAGGGCGTGAGTAATTTAGTAGAACAACAAAAGACGAACGGCGTTTTTAATATTGACGTTTACGCCGTAGGTGTTTCCGAAGACAACGGCGCGGGACATAAGCCCGGCGACCGGGAAGCGGCGCTCGAAGCACAACGCGCGATACGATTAGTACGTAATATTTTAATGTCTGCGGAAAATATGTATTTACAATTAACGCGGCAAACTGCATGGGATAGAATCCCGCAGGCTATAACAATTTTTCAACCGGCTATAGACGCACAACAAGCGCAACAAATAGTAGGCGCTCGACTTGCTTTAAGTGTAAGCTATAACGAATTTAGTCCACAAATTAACGGCGAAATTATAGAACTGTTAAGCGTGGACATTCACCGCCTCGAAGACGGACAACTCGTCGCCGAAGCAGACTATAACTATCCGTTACCATAGGAGTAACTTATCATGGGTATATCTACCGCCGTAGACGCTTCCGCAGTAGCGAGAGTCGTAGGCATTAAAACAACTTTTAAAGATTTACGCGGCGGCAGTATTTTATTTCTACCGCAACGTATCGCAGTAGTCGGGCAAGGTTCGAGCGCGTCCGTTTATTCAACAACAAAAGCACAACACACTAGCGCGTTATCCGTTGGACAAACATACGGATTCGGTTCGCCACTACATTTAGCCGCGTTACAATTAATGCCTGTTAATGGTGACGGCGTCGGTACTATTCCGGTTACATTCTATCCGCTCGACGACGACGGGTCCGGTGTTGCTTCCGCCGGTGATATCACACCGAGCGGCGTACAAACCGAAGCGGCTAGTTATGTAGTACGTGTTAATAATATCGATTCGGAACCATTCGTAATCAGTGTAGGCGATACAGTCGCTACCATCGTCACAGCAATGACCGCCGCTATTAACGCTAATCTAAATATGCCTATTATCGCTACCGATAGCACGACCACGGTAGACACCGCGTCGAAATGGAAAGGCGTTAGCGCTAACGATATTGTTATCGAGATTATCGGTTCGACTACTGCGGGTACATCGTTTGCAATTACTCAGCATGTCGGCGGTCTAGTTAACCCGGACGTAGACGACGCGTTAACTCAAGTCGGTGACGTATGGGAAACAATGTTTTTAAACTGCATGGGTGCGAGCGATTCGGGTACGCTAACTAAATTCGCGACATTCGGCGAGGGTCGATGGGGCGCGTTGGTTCGTAAACCTTGTATCGCGTTCGGCGGTAATACTGCTACTACTGTAGCGCTCGCGACCGCAATTACGGACGCACGTAAAACCGACCGGACTAACTGCCAGTTAGTCGAGCCGGGTTCTAACGATTTGCCGTTAGTCGTTGCGGCGCGTCAATTAGCGCGTATTGCTAAAGTAGCGAATAATAACCCACCGCACGACTATGGTAGTCAAGACGCTACAGGCTTAACACCGGGCGCGGACGGCGACCAATGGACATACGCGGACCGCGACGAAGCGGTTAAAAAAGGTAGTTCTACAATCGAAGTAAAAGACGGTGTAGCAAATATCGCCGATGTGGTTACAATGTACCACCCTAGCGGCGACCCTATCCCGGCGTATCGTTTTGTAGTTGATATCGTTAAACTCCAAAATATTATATTTAATTTGGACCTCGAATTCGCTACCTCGAAATGGGACGGCGCGCCGTTAATCCCGGACGACCAACCGACTATAAACGCGTCGGCTAAAAAACCTAAAACAGCAGTCGCGGCAGTTTCGGCGATTCTTGATAGTCTAGGTTTAAACGCGTTTATCAGTGACCCGGAAACTGCTAAAGAAAATACATTCGCAGAAATCGACCCGGCTAACCCTAAACGGTTGAACGTTGTAACGACCGTACAGTTATCGGGCAACTCGAATATTATTTCGGTTGACCTCGACTTCGGTTTCTTTTTTGGTACGCCTACAGTAGTAGCGTAATTAACTTTAATTAATTTAGGAGTAAATCGATATGAGCGCAGTAGGCGGAAGTATTGAAAGCGTTACACTTGATGGGCGCGAATTTGGGGTCGCGGCGGATGCCGAGGCGCAACGGAAATTAGGCGGTTTCGAAAATGAGATACAGGCAAACGGCGACGGTACAGCGCGTATAATTAAAACGCGTACACCGTTGTCGATTGACGGTTTAACATTGACGACCGACGACGACCGGGGCGACCAAGAGTTTATACAGGAACTCGCGGACCGTAACGACTTTTTCCCTATCGCTATTACGTTCGCGTCGGGTTCTACCTATCAGGGTAGCGCGCAAATCGTAGGCGACCTACAGGCTAGTAGTCAGTCGGCAGGTACGGCGATTAACTTGATGGGACCGGGTAAACTAACTAAGCAGTAATTTTTTATAAATAGGGTAATTCGTGACGTGTGGGCACCCTATCCCTGTACCGGTATAAAATCCGGGCACGTCGCACCAAATTAAAATAGGGTGATATTATGAGTAACGAAAATAAAGTAGATATAAAATCCGCCGAAGTCGAATTCGAACGGTTCGTCGAAGCAATGGACCTAGACGTCGATACGGCGGACATGGACACCGAAGACTTAACAGCGTTTAAGAAAACGAAAAACCGTTTAATACGTGCGATACAAAAAGGGTCGCTAGTGTTTAACGAAGACGGCGAAGCGGTTTACACTCCCGTTAACGCTAAGTCGAAGCACACCGAAGCTATTACATTCCACGAACGGACCGGCGCGTCGTTAATGGCAATGGATAGTAAAAAGAAAGGACACGACGTCGCGAAAACTTACGCCGTTTTAGGTAACATGACCGGGCTACATCAAAGTACGTTTGCCGGGTTAGTCGGTATCGATGTTAAAATATGCGAGGCAATTTTCGCGCTTTTAATGGATTAGTTCGGGCAACGGTAATACGTCGCGGTGAAAATGAAAAGTTAAAAAAAGGCGCTAACGTTTTCGACGTTGTTTATGGTGAAATGCTTTTACAAATTTGCCGCGACTATCCGGGTTTACCGGACGCCCGGACATTAAAAGCACATGAGATATTATTTTTTTATAACGGGTTAAGTCCCGAATTACGAAAACATACGAAGGGGTAAAAACATGGCGGGTCGTTTTTCAGTCGAGGCAGTTTTTAAAGCAGTAGACCGAGTAACCGCCCCCGTTACCCGTATGCAAAATCGAGTAACTAAATTTACCCGGTCTATGCAACGTAGTTTCACTAAATTAAATCGCGTCGTCCGTCGTATGGGTGACGGTCTAAAGAAAGGCGTTGCGGTCGGTACAGCGTCCCTCGTTGCGTTAGGTGCGGCAATGGGTAACGTTATCGGGGTCGGTGCCGAATTCGGTCGGGCTATCGGGTCCGCCGCCGCAAAATTTCCCGAAAAGATACAGCGCGGGACTAAAGAATTTAAAGAACTAGAAGCGACCGCCCGGCGTGTGGGTGCGACCACGGAATTTACAGCGACGCAAGCGGCACAAGGTTTAAACTTCTTAGCTAAAGCCGGGTTCGATGCTAAATTCTCTATGCAGGCTTTACCCGATATCGTAGATTTTGCGACCGCTTCGGAAATGGACTTCGCGGAAGCCGCCGACATTGCGTCGGATGCTATCGGCGCTTTCGGTTTAGATAGTAGCGACGCGGCTAAACGTATGGTCGGATTACGTCGCACTATGGACGTTATGAGTAAGACCGCTAATTCGACTAACGTATCCGTAGCGAGTTATTCGAGTCGGTTAAAAAAGGTGCCCCGGTCGCAGTTAAAGCCGGGCAATCTATCGAAACATTTGCCGCCGTTGCCGGTACGTTAGCTAGTGTCGGTATTAAAGGTAGCGAAGCCGGTACCGC
>JAHZJR010000036.1 GCA_022600805.1 Pseudomonadota bacterium | reverse complement strand
TAATACAACCGTTGCGTCTAAGTGAGCAAAGGTTGTTGCAGGAGATGGGTCAGTTAAATCGTCCGCTGGTACGTAGACCGCTTGAATTGAAGTAATTGAACCTGTCTTTGTTGAAGTAATACGCTCTTGTAATGCACCCATTTCAGATGCTAGCGTTGGCTGGTAACCTACCGCTGAAGGCATACGACCTAATAGTGCCGATACTTCTGTACCCGCAAGCGTGTAACGATAGATGTTGTCAATAAATAACAATACGTCACGGCCTTCATCACGAAAAGCTTCAGCCATTGTTAAGCCAGTTAATGCAACACGCAATCTGTTTCCAGGAGGCTCATTCATTTGACCGTAAACTAGTGATACTTTATCAAGTACGTTTGATTCTTTCATTTCGTGATAGAAATCGTTACCCTCACGAGTACGCTCACCAACACCGGCAAATACAGAGTAACCTGAGTGCTCAATCGCAATATTACGAATAAGCTCCATCATGTTTACCGTCTTACCAACACCGGCACCACCAAACAAACCAACTTTACCACCTTTTGCAAATGGACAAACTAAGTCGATTACTTTAATACCTGTTTCTAATAGTTCTGCAGCAGGAGCAAGCTCGTCATAAGCAGGTGCAGCACGGTGAATGGCACTTCTTGACTCTTCGCCAATTTCACCCGCATTATCAATTGGGTCGCCCAATACGTTCATGATACGACCTAAGGTCTTAGTACCAACTGGAACCTGAATAGGTGCACCCGTGTTTGTTACTTCAATACCACGCTTAAGTCCTTCAGAACCACCCATTGCAATTGCACGAACTGTATTATCACCCAATTGCTGTTGCACCTCTAGGGTAAGATTCGTTTCAGTAACAGTTAAGGCATCATAAATGTTTGGAATGCTGTCTGAAGGGAACTCGACATCAATAACCGCTCCAATAATTTGTGTAATTTTTCCGCTGCTCATTTTGCTTTTCCTTTTTTTAAATCTCTATATTTAATTTTTATACTGCTGCCGCACCACTCACGATTTCTGAGATCTCTTGAGTAATTGCCGCTTGTCTTGCTTTGTTATAAACTAATTCAAGTTCATCAACCATATCACCTGCATTGTCAGTTGCACTCTTCATGGCTATCATTCTTGAAGATTGCTCGCAAGCAATATTTTCAACTAGCCCTTGATAAACAATGGCTTCGATATATCTAACTAATAAGGCGCTTAACGCTTCTTCTGCATCAGGCTCATAAATGTAATCCCAACGATGGTCCATGCCTTCAGCATCTGACGCAATCATTGGTATTAATTGTGCCGTTGTTGGCACCTGAGTCATGGTGTTTTCAAACTTATTGTAAGCTACGGATAATTGCTGAATTTCACCATTATCATAAGCGTCTAACATCACCTTAACCGTACCTAACAAATCGTCAAAATGTGGTGCATCACCCAAATCAGTTAAAACTGATTTAATACCCAAACCTGAATTCTTAAAGAATGAGGTTGATTTTTTGCCAATCGTACAAATATCAACTTCAATGCCTTTGGCCTGATAATCAGCTACGTCTTTTAATAAGCTTCTAAATAGATTAGTATTTAAACCACCACATAAGCCTCTGTCACTAGAGATTATAATGATACCAACTCGCTTAACTTCGCCTGTCTCTTTCATATAAGGATGTTCAAACTCAGGGTGGGCATTAGCCAAATGACCAATTACTTTGGTAATTTTTTCAGAGTATGGACGCGAAGCCTCCATTCTATCTTGGGCCTTTTTCATCTTAGAAGCAGCAACCATTTCCATGGCTGATGTGATCTTTTGAGTATTTTTAATACTCGCGATTTGTGTTCTAATTTCCTTGCCTGCTGCCATTCTCGCTACCCTATTTAGTTCTCAGTTCCACTAACTTTTATCAACTTACCAAGTATGGTTAGCTTTGAAGTCATTAATTGCTGCCTGCAGTTGGCCAGAAACATCATCGTTGTAATCGCCCGATGCGTTAATACTGTCCATCAAATCTGCTTGATTTGACTTCATGTAGTTTAACAATGCTTCTTCAAAGTCTACGACCTTATTTGCTTCAATATCATCTAGTGATCCTGAGTTAGCAGCAAACAAAGAAGTTGCTAATTCTGCTACTGATAATGGCGCATACTGCTTTTGCTTCATTAGCTCTGTCACACGCTGACCACGATCAATTTGCGCTTTAGTTTCAGCATCAAGATCTGATGCAAACTGTGCAAAAGCCTGTAATTCACGATATTGCGCTAAGTCTAGACGAATACCGCCACCTAGCTTTTTAATAATACTTGTTTGTGCTGCACCACCTACTCGAGATACTGACAAGCCTGCATTAATCGCAGGTCGTACACCCGCATTGAATAAGTCAGTTTCTAAGAAAATTTGACCATCTGTAATTGAAATTACGTTTGTTGGTACAAAGGCAGATACGTCACCACCTTGAGTTTCAATAATTGGTAACGCTGTTAATGAGCCTGTCTTTCCCTTAACTTCACCGTTTGTCATCATTTCAACGTACTCAGCATTCACACGTGATGCGCGCTCTAATAAACGAGAGTGTAAGTAGAATACATCACCTGGGTAAGCTTCACGCCCTGGCGGACGCTTCAATAATAGTGATACTTCTCGGTAAGCCCAAGCTTGCTTTGTTAAATCATCATATACAATTAGCGCATCTTCGCCACGATCACGGAAGTATTCAGCCATTGAACAACCTGCATAAGGCGCAATGTATTGAAGCGCTGGAGATGACGCTGCGCCTGCACTAACAATGATCGTATTTTCTAATGCGCCGTGCTCTTCAAGCTTACGAACAACTGCTGCCACTGATGAGTCTTTTTGACCGATCGCAACATAAACACAACGAATGCCCGTGTCTTTTTGGTTGATAATCGCATCAATTGCAACAGCTGTTTTACCCGTTTGGCGATCACCAATGATTAACTCACGTTGACCACGGCCAACGGGTACCATCGCATCAATCGCTTTAACACCTGTTTGAATTGGCTGGTCAACTGATTTACGCTCAATAACACCTGGAGCCATTACTTCTAAAGGTAGTGAATCGGTTGTGTCGATTGCACCCTTACCATCAATTGGCTGGCCCAGTGGATTAACAACACGACCAAGCATCGCTTCGCCAACTGGCACTTCTACTAGTTTGTTAGTACACTTAACAGTATCGCCTTCAGACAGGTGAAGGTAATCACCTAATACAACCGCACCAACTGAATCTTGCTCCAAGTTAAGTGCCATACCAAATGTGTTATTTGGAAATTCAAGCATTTCACCAAATTGTGCATCAGCTAGACCGTGGATTCGAACGATACCATCACTAACACTAACCACAGTACCTTCTGTGCGTGCTTCTGCTGCGAAGTCAAAACCTTCTATTTGTTTTTTAATTAAATCACTAATTTCACTGGCGTTTAATTGCATAAATCTTCCTTTTATATAAATTTATAATTAATGTGTTGTTAGACGTAAGCCCAGCTCATCGGTACGAGCTTTGATTGATAAATCAATCACTTTGTCCCCTAGTTTAATAATCAGACCGCCAACAAGCGACTCATCAATAGTTGTTTCAATACTGACTGAAGCGTTATATTTTGTGCTTAAATCGGCAACGATGTTTTTCTCTTCTGCGGCAGTCAGTTTGTAAGCACTAATCACCTGAAATGCTTTTGCATCATCAAATGCGTTTGCCTGGTCTTCGAACAAGGCAAAAATGCTTGGCAGTGCTTGCGTGCGACCATTATCTAGCACTAATGACAAGAATTCGTTTTCCTTGTTGTTTAGTTTGCGATCAATCACACTGGCAACCAATTGTTGAATCGTAGCACTTTTTTCTTCTTTAGAGGCGCTTGGCGACTCAATATAAGCCTGCATTTGCGCATCGGACATTAGCGAGCTGACCGCCTCTAATACAACCTTCCAATCTTGGTGAGATTTGTCCTGCTGTGCAATTTCAAAAATTGCATTAGCATAAGGTTTGGCGATGGTTACTAGTTCCATAATCTGAGCTTAGAGTGTTTGAGACAATTTGGTTAACATGGCTTTATGAGCTTTGCCGTCTACCTCTTTCGACAATACAGCACTAACACCTTGCATGACTAAATCAGAAACTTGCTCTTGCAATTCATTACGCACACGAACTTTATCTTGCTCTAGTTCAGCAGCTGCAGCAGACTTCACTTTTTCTGCTGCCTGAATTGCGTCATCTTTAGCCTCTTCAACCATTGACGATGCCTGCTTAGAAGCGTTAGCAATAATTTCTGCCGCCTGATCTTTAGATTGGCTAATTAACTCTTGCGCTCTTTGTTCAGCTTCTGCTTGTTCAGATAACCCGCGTTCCGCTGCTAATAAGCCGCCTTCGATACGCTTTTGGCGCTCTTCCATAGCTGCAATTAGCGGCGGCCAAACATACTGCTTGACCATATAGATAAAAATGAAAAATGCAATTGATTGACCAATTAATGTAGCATTTATATTCATGAGGACTTACCTTCTACTTAAGAATTAAAAAACGTTAAATACTATGCTACAGCAAATAGTACGTATAGACCTAGACCAACAGCAATCATTGGTACCGCATCTACAAGACCCATGAAAATAAAGAACTGAGTTCTTAACATTGGAATAAGCTCTGGTTGACGTGCAGCACCTTCTAGTACTTTAGCACCCAATAGACCAATACCAATCGCTGCACCTAATGCACCCATACCCATCATGATGCTTCCTGCAACATACAAAATTGCGCTTTCCATTACCATATTATTTCTCCTGTGAAATTATATAAAAAAATTAAAAATTAATGCCCTTTGTCATGAGCCATATCCATATACACAATCGTTAGTGTCATGAAAATAAAGGCCTGTAAAGTAATAATTAAGATGTGGAACAATGCCCAACCAATCTGTAATAAACCACCAAACACACCAAACCCAATGCCTACGCTATACATAATAGCAATAAGAATAAAGATGATTTCACCCGCATACATGTTACCAAACAAACGCAGCGCTAATGAAATCGGCTTAGAAATTAATGCCACACCTTCAAGTAATAAGTTTGCTGGCAGCAACCACTTACCGAATGGGTGGAACAATAATTCTGATAAGAATCCGCCCAAGCCTTTATGCTTAATGCTGTAATATAAAATCAGTACAAAAATAGATAACGCCATACCAAAGGTAATATTTGGATCTGTTGACGGCACCACTTTAAAGAAGGCTGCGTGTGGATCACCGCCCATAGCGCCAACAGTAACAGCTGCTAATTGTGGCAACCAATCAACGGCAATCAGATCCATGAAGTTCATTAGGAAAATCCAAGCAAAAATCGTCAACGCCATTGGTGCCACTAGCTTGTTTTTATGTTTAAAAGAATCACGGACACTAAAATCAATGAACTCAATCACCATTTCAATGAAGTTTTGAAAACCTGACGGTACGCCTGTTGCTGGTTTTTTTACAGCAGAACGAAATACAAAATAAAACACCAATCCAGTCACTAGTGACCAAAACATGGAGTCTACGTTTACTGACCAAAAGCCCATTGCTTGCGCTTCTGCTGCTGTATGAGCAAATTGCCACTGACCATCCACTTGACCAAAAGTAAGATTCTGTAAATGGTGCTTAATATATTCTGAAGATGTTATTGTTTCAACTGACATTGTTTGTAAAAAGCAAAACTCAAATTAATAATAAAAAAACTCAATATAACGCTCAATGGATTTAATTGTTTCATGGCAAATACTAACAACATACCAATCAACAAAAGCCTCTCTATTAGGGAAATCCTGGCCAAGTTCACAACTTGTTTAGGGTCCATAATATTTTTACGCTTAAGTTGCTGCATTCGCCAATACAATAAGCCTTGGTTCACTAGAGCAATCATGCCCCCAACAACAATTTCCATAGGTTTGGTGATTATACATAAACCAAATCACTGTCGTGAAATATATTTTTATATTGTGAATATTTTATTCATACTTTTATCCAGATAAAGGTCGAATTGGTATCAATATCAGCACTTGCTAATGCATTTGACATTAATTCATAACCCGAGAATAATGAACCCTTTAAACAAAATCTTGTTGAGGGGAATTACATGGCGCACATTGTCGTTATTGGCGCGAGCACGGGCGGATTACCATTTGCTTATGATATCAAAAAAACATTAGGAAGTGATCACACAGTCACTGTTATTTCCAACAACCCCAATTTTAATTTTATTCCCTCCAACCCTTGGCTGGCAGTTGGCTGGAGAAATGAAGAAGATATTAGCTTTGAGCTTAAGCCTCACCTTCAGCGTAAAGATATTAATCTAATTATTGGTGAAGCCACCGAAATCAAACCAAACAACAATCAAGTGATGGTCGGAGATCAAACGGTCGACTACGATTACTTAGTTTTAGCTACTGGTCCAAAACTTGCCTTTGATGAAGTAGAAGGTCTTGGTCCAGATGGGCATAGCACTTCTATTTGTACTACTGCGCATGCCAAAGTTGCCTCTAACGACTGGGAAACTTTTTGCAATAATGGCGGTGGCCCGATTGTCGTAGGTGCAGTACAAGGTGCCTCATGCTTTGGTCCCGCTTATGAGTTTGCCGCCATTATGGATACCGATCTAAAAAAACGCGGTATCCGTGACAAATGCCCCATGACATTTGTCACGGCCGAGCCGTATATCGGCCATCTTGGATTGGGCGGTGTTGGCGATTCAAAAGGCTTATTAGAGTCTGAATTTAGAAATCGTCATATCAAATGGGTTACGAACGCAAAAGTTGCCTCTGTGGACACCGACAAAGTAACTGTGGAAGAGGTGAATGACGAAGGCCAAACCATCAAGACCCACGAGATAGCGACTAAGCACACTATGATACTACCAGCCTTTAAAGGGGTTGACGCCGTAGCCAAACTTGCTGAAGTTGATTCTGGTTATGTCAACCCACGTGGATTTGTGATAATCAATAGTTACCAACAATCTCCAATCAAAGATAACATATTTTCACTCGGTGTTAATGTTGCCATTCCGCCTGTAGAAGACACGCCAGTTATGTGTGGCACGCCAAAAACAGGCTACATGATTGAATCGATGGTGACAGCTATTGTACACAATATCAAAGATATGATTGATGGCAATGCGCCATCACATATCCCAACTTGGAATGCAGTTTGTATTGCTGATATGGGCGATACTGGCGCGGCTTTTGTGGCAATGCCGCAAATTCCGCCTAGAAATGTCACCTGGGCAAAAAAAGGCAAAATGATGCACCTAGCTAAAATTGCTTTTGAGAAGTTCTTTATTCGTAATATGAAAACTGGAAACTCTGAACCTGCTTATCAAAAATACATCTTTAAGATGTTGGGCATTGAGCGTCTAAAAAAGAAATAAGCATTTAGCCAAAAGTCGCTTTTGTGGCTTTTTTTATCGGCTGGTTTTTTGTCAAGCTTGACTACTAGCGATCATTTCAGCGGCAGCTATTCTTGCCTTTTCGGTAATAGTAGCGCCACCCAAAATACGCGCCACCTCTTCTATCCTTTGCTCGTCATTGAGCTGTTCAACAGTCGTTTGTGCGCCCTGCTCATTTTGTGACTTACTCACGCATAAATGTTGGTGCCCGAACGCCGCCACTTGCGCTAAATGCGTAATACAAATAATCTGATAATTCTTGGCAAGCTCTTGTAGTTTTCTACCCACCACTTCAGCAACAGCGCCACTAATACCCACATCTACTTCATCAAAGATCAAGGTTGGTGTATATTCGCTATCGCTACTAACCACTGAAATGGCCAATGATATACGTGACAATTCACCACCAGAAGCCACCTTCTTAAGCACTTTAAAATCTTGGCCCATATTGGTTTTTACCAAAAATTCAATAGCTTCATGGCCATTTAAATGCACCCCTCCAGATTTTTCATTTAATCCTATTTTAAACTCACTGCCCGGCATACCTAACACCTGCATAGCTTCAGTAACCAGCTGGGAAAGCTCCTGGGCTTTTGCTTTTCGTGCCTTCGATAACTTATTGGCCTTGCTTTGATATTTTTTAGCTAATACATCGAGCTGCTCTGTCATTTCATCAATAGAATTTGCACCACCGCCAATTTCTTCTAACTTTAGGGTTAGCTGATCGCGCACTTCTAACAATTCCTCAATGGCACAATTATGTTTTCTTCCCAAAGCGTATAACTCAGAGATTCGCTCTTCCATTTCTTGGGCGCTTTGCTCATCTGTTGACAGTTGACTTAAATATTGCGTTAACTCATATACCACTTCTTGTGTTTGCACTTGTGCAGAGCTTAATAGTTCGAATCCCGTCTGCAGCTTGTTGTCCATTTCAAGCGCCTCAGACAACTGCGAACTAAGCATCAAGAGTTGTGCGTTAGCGCCTGATTCACTCTCCAATTGATTCAATACATTAGATGTTTTTTCAATGATTGCCTGTGCATTTGCGCTCGTCTTAAAGCTGGCCTCAATGGTGTTAAGCTCTTCTTGATCAAGCATTGCCTCGGTTAGCTCTTCTAACTGGTGCGAATATAGCGCTTGCTGCTGTTCGATCGCTTCTTGATTATGGAGCAAATTCTCGACCTGTTCATTCAATGATTTGTGCGCTCTAACCACCTCATTGAGCGCTTGTTTGTCGGCCTCCAATTGTGCAAATCCGTCTAGCAAACGCATTTGTTGATCTGGTCTTAATAATAATTGGTGCTCATTTTGGCCATGAATGTCCAATAAAAGGTCGCCTAAATTACGTACGGTAGATAGTGGCACACTATTACTATTAATAAACGCTTTTGAACGTCCATCACTAGTAATCACTCGACGCAAAATACACTCGCCTTCATCTTCCAAAGCATTCTCAGTCAAAAAATTTTGCACAGCTTTATTGCTTTCTAGCGAAAAAGCTGCGCTAATATCGGCTTTATCCTTCCCGTGACGCACCAAATTAGAATCAGCGCGCATACCTAAGGCCAAACCCAATGCTTGCAAAATAATGGATTTTCCCGCGCCTGTTTCACCTGTAACAGTGCTCATGCCACGCTCAAAAGACAAATCAAGCCTTTCAACGACGGCTAAATTTTTTACCGATAACTGCGACAACATCAATTAAATTCGCTTATGAAAGCTTTGATCCCCAATGCAATTTAGAACGAATAATTTCAAAATAATCATAGTCTTTGGGATGCAATAAGTGCACAAAGCTACCATGCTGGCGCACACGAATCTCTTGGCCCTGGTCAATTGGAAATGAGGCTTGTCCATCAATATGTACACTTACCCCAGCGCCCGCATCCTTGACCCGAACCACCACCTCGCTACCGCCTGGCACTAATAATGGTCGGTGGCTCATGGTATGAGGACAAATAGACACCAAGCCAATTGCATTCACCCCTGGGTGCATAATCGGCCCACCACTCGATAAGGCATAGGCTGTAGAGCCCGTTGGCGTAGTAATAATGAGCCCGTCAGCACGCTGATTATTAACAAATTTGTCATCAATATAAACATCAAACTCTATCATTTTAAGCGCGTCTTGTCGATTCACCACCGCATCATTTAAGGCAACACTTTGCTGAACCACCTGCCCATCCTGTTCTATTTGGCAAGACAACAAACAGCGGTCTTCTTTAGTAAACTCGCCTTGCAAAACCTGAGTTACAATCTCAAGCATTTTGCCTACTGAAACGTCCGCTAAAAACCCAAGGCGGCCAAGATTAATGCCCAAAATAGGAATGTTGTTATCAACAAAAGTACGTGCCGTATTGAGCAAAGTGCCGTCACCGCCCACAACAATAATTAAATCTGCTTGCTCTGCAATTAACTCGTTGCCATTCACAACGCCTACACCTATATCTTGTAAAAACGTGGATAGCTCTTCAGCGATGCCGTCGCTCTCAGAATCATGGGGTTTAGTGATAATGCCGATTGTATTAAACATTGTTATATTTTGCTATTGAATTCTTTAAAATAGCCACTATATAATTGGCTAATAATTAGCTACAAATATACATTAATTGGACAACAAGATGACAAAAAAGCAAGACCAAGACGAAAGTATTGAAAAAACTGAAGACGAGAACATTGAAGCTAGCGCACAAGAGCCTCAGGAAGATGACTTACAGACTCAGTTAGAAGAAGCTCAGAAATCTGCCAAAGACAACTGGGACAAAGTTCTACGCGCTCAAGCCGAAATGGAAAACCTAAAGCGTCGCAACGCCAAAGATTTGGAAAACGCCCACAAATTTGCCCTTGACGGTTTTGTCAAAGCCCTGCTTGAAGTTAAAGATTCACTTACTATGGGCTTAAAAACCGCCCAAGATGATAACGCCTCGGTAGATAGTATCATCGAAGGTTTAGAAATGACTGATAAGGTTTTCATCTCAACCATGGAAAAATTTGGCGTTGAGCTACTTGACCCAACCGGCGAAACATTCAACCCAGAATTCCATGAAGCCGTCACCATGATTCCAATGCCAGATAAAGAGTCTAACTCAGTATTAGAAGTCGTGCAACACGGCTTCACGTTAAACGGCCGTTTAGTACGTCCAGCGATGGTGGTTGTAGTTCAGTAGTTTTACAAAATACTCATTTGTGTCAATTTACCACAATTGTGGTATAATGCCTATAAATCAATATAGGAATTAACAATGAGCGTATCTATCAGAGTAAATGATGAGCTTTACAACTTAGCAAAAACTCAAGCCAAAGCAGAACTTAGAACCATCCCAAGCCAAATTGAATATTGGGCGCGAGTTGGTCGCGCAGCAATGGATAATCCTGATTTGCCTATTGAAATGGTAGAACAGTTATTAATTGCAATCAACGAAGAAAGTGAGCCCTTTGAATTTTCAAGTTAATGGAAATTAAACAAAGACCTGCATTCAAAAAGGTTTATAAAAAACTACACAAAAATCAATTAGAAAAAGTAGATGACGCCATTCGTGCAATTGCCAATGACCCGTTATTAGGCGAAGAGAAACGTGGCGATCTAACCAGTGTGTTTGTCTATAAATTTGACTGCATCAATCAACAATTTCTACTTGCCTACCAATGGAGCGAAGAATACAGACTGTTATTACTCGTTGGGGTTCATGAAAATTTCTACAAAAAACTTAATCATTAGAATTGACTCTAGTTCAAGTTGTTTAAATAATTAAGTATTGTGTCACCTTAATTTATATCTCCTCTAAAAATCAACCTTATTAAAATAATTCGAATTTAACAAATCATAGGGAGTTACAAAATAACCGCCGTCTCTGTCAATGTCCAATTCATAGCCTAAATCTTTTGCCGTTTTCCAATATAGGTGCCAAATATACTGAGAACAATAAAATGAGCTGTTGTCTGTTTTATTGGTAATTTTGTATTCTTTATTTTTTGTTTCTGGCAAATTATTTAAAAATGTTTTCTTAAACTTATCATCAAAATTTTTATATCTAAGCGCCGTAAAATCTTTCTTTTTTCTTAGCCAAAGAATAATGTCTGTCTCATAGTAACCATAACAAGGCTCTGGATATTCTCCAACTATATATTTACTTACCATTACCGCAGAATGTCCAAACCACGACATAGGGTTTTTCCAATCTTTACTTGTGATTACAATATCGCCTATCTGCAAATTACCGGTATTTGACTTAAATAGCTTTTGATCTATCGACCATTTTTCATTTATTGACGCACACCCTGATAAAAATAAATAAATAGCTATCAGTGAAAGAGTTTTTACAGCCTTCAACTTATCCTTCTTTTAAAAACACCTCCAGCAACACTCAATAGCACACTGGAAACATAATAAAAATTAATCAGCTATACATTTTTTCTTGATTTGTGCTGTTTCAATAGCCTCAACTCTACCCTTCCACTTTGCAACATCCGCTTCACTGTCACCAGCAAATGCCGAAGGTGGGATTAGAATAAGAAACACACCGCCAGCATCCATATTTGCAGCAGTATCTTGTTTATCAGCATAAACAGCGAGCTCAGCTCGTGCATTTGACATTGTTGAAGCTAATTGATCACAAGTTAAATCTGCATACCTTTCATGCGAAGTGTATGAAGCGGCAATAGACTCCGGTCTATTTGCACAGCCAGACATAAGAATTGTTGCAGCTACTGTTGATAATATAATTGTGTTTTTCATTTTTTCTCCTTATTTATTCTGAAGTCTTTTTTTAAATTATAGTCTAATATAAACCTACTATTAAAAAAGTTTTATTTGACCCACTACTCCCTTTAAAAATAAATCCAGATTTTCTTATTGAAGCGAATGACTGGTTTTTCGGTGTTTGAACGCAGTGAGTTTAGAAAAACCAATGAGCAAGATTAGAAAAGTTGAGATTTGTTTTTAGGGGCGATGTCTTTTTGGATACTTTTTCTAATCGCTAGAAAAAGTATCAAGCCCTCAAAGAGCAAATAGAATATTTGCGAAAAAAAGTTTAACTAAAAATTTCGGAAATAATTGAAACGACTGTCAAAATCATTCTTTTTATCAATAAAACGCCCTTAAAAAGGCTTTTCAGAGCTTGTTTAGCGACCTATTAGACAAAAACACCGAAAATTTCCGAAATATTGTCAATCAACGTTTTGACGCTCAAAATTAATCACTATTTTTATATTCTCAAGTTTATGATATAATTTTCGCTCGATTTTGACCTCAAAACATTAAAAAATGAGGCTAAATTTTTTATTAACTATTCCCAAGGAAACATTATGAAATTAATTCTTTTAGGTGCGCCAGGTGCCGGCAAAGGTACTGTTGCAAAATTACTAACTAAAATTGACGGTTCAGTGCAAATCTCTACAGGCGATATTTTACGTGGTGCGGTAGCAGCAGGTACAGAGCTAGGCAAGCAAGCGCAAGCAGCAATGAATGCTGGTGACTTGGTTTCCGATGATTTAATTATGGGCATTATGGAAGAACGTCTTAAGGAAGATGATTGTAAGTCTGGCTATTTATTAGACGGCTTCCCACGCACTATCCCACAAGCAGAGGCATTAAAAGCACTGCTTGAAAAAATGGGTGAAAAACTAGACGCTGCAGTAGAAATTGACGTTCCTAAAGATGTAATCTTAGACCGTCTAACCACACGTCGTACGTGTGAAGATTGTGGTGCAATTTATAACGTTAAGTCTAACCCAACTAAAGTAGACGGCGTTTGTGACAAATGTGGCGGTGCAGCTGTACAGCGTGAAGACGAAACTGAAGAAGCTATTAGTAATCGTTTGAACGTATACAACGACCAAACAGCGCCTTTAGTAGGTTTTTACAAAGAAGAAGGCTTGCTGTTATCTGTTGACGCAACCTCTTCTGACGCAGTGATTGAAGCGATTCAAGCTAAAATTGGCTAAAGACGCCAGCTTGCTTGTTCATTAAACAAGCACTCTACATAGTCAAAAAACCCTCAACTAAATATTAAATAGTTGAGGGTTTTTTATTGTTCAAATGCAACCAATAATATCAAAGTGGTTTGTTTTATTTTTATATATGACTTATAATTAACCTAGATATTTTGAGGAGAAGTTCATGAAACGTTTTTTGTTGCCCTTATTTTTGCTGTTCTTTTCTACTTTCGCGCAAGCGCAAGGAGAGCTATTACCAGCTGACGAAGCTTTTGCCTTTAAGGCTAACGTGGTTAATAATGAGATTGTACTGGATTGGAATGTGGCCAAGGGTTACTATCTTTATAAAGAAAAAATCAAAATATCGAGTGATTTCTCCTCACAACTAGGTGTTGCAAAATTCCCGCCAGCCAAAATTAAAAACGACGAATTTTTTGGAAGAGTAGGGGTTTATAGAAAATCTGTCGAGGTCAAAATCCCAGTGCTAGAGGGCAAGGCTGATTCACTGTTACTAAATGTCACGTTCCAAGGTTGTGCTGATTTAGGTGTTTGCTACCCACCTATTACCAAGACTGTTGCACTAGACATCAGTGCTTTAAAAAAACCTTCTTTAGTGGACAACGCCTTTGATATATTCTCTCAAGCAAAGCAAAGTGCTCAGTCTGTTGTCGATAAAATCAAGCCAATTTCTGACGAGCCGTTGCCTGCTGACGAAGCCTTTACTTTTACAGTGGATGCGATTAATGCCAACACGCTTGTTGCTTCATGGGACATTCATCCAGAATACTACCTATATCATGACAAGTTTTTTGTTGACGTTAAGGGTGCAGAATTTGACACAATTAATTTTCCTGAAGGAAAAATTAAAGATGACCCTTTATTTGGCAAAGTACAGATTCACAAAGGAAAGCTTGACATTACACTGCCGCTTAAGAATATTCAAACACAAAACATTAATTTTACCGTTCGCTATCAAGGGTGTTGGACGGGCGGAATTTGTTATCCACCACAAGAAAAAATTCTTGATCTGACACTGCCTGTACAAGATAAAACAACGCCAACTAGCGCCAGCAATCAATCCTCTAATCCAGCACCTACAGTGGGTGTTGAAGCGCCTGCTTCGCTAAACGAAACAGACAAAATTGCCGCACTACTGCAACAAGATAATATTTTTTGGGTCTTGCTTAGCTTCTTTGGTTTTGGTTTGTTATTATCATTAACGCCTTGCGTGTTCCCAATGATTCCAATTTTATCAGGCATTATTGTCGGGCAAAAAGGTGAGATAACCACTCGCAAGGCGCTCGTTATGTCAATTGTATTCGTTTTGGCCATGAGTGTGACTTACTCTATCGCTGGTGTTCTGGCTGGATATTTTGGCGAAAATTTTCAAGTTCTATTTCAAACGCCTTGGGTTCTCGTTGTCTTTAGCTTGGTTTTTGTTGCGCTCGCTTTCTCTATGTTTGGCTATTTTGAAATCCAACTACCTGCAGGTCTACAAGCCAAAATCACCAATATGAGTAACAAGCAAGAGGGTGGGCATTTAATTGGTGTGGCAGTTATGGGCTTTCTTTCAGCCTTAATTGTTGGCCCGTGTGTCGCCCCACCTTTAGCGGGCGCATTAATTTACATTGGTCAGACTGGTGACGCCTTACTGGGTGGATTATCACTATTTGTTATGAGTCTGGGCATGGGCGCACCACTCATTTTAATTGGCGCAGGTGTATCCAAACTTCCTCGAGCAGGCGGCTGGATGGATAACGTTAAATATATCTTTGGTATTCTTATGTTGGCCGTTGCTATTTGGCTACTTGAACGCATCATTCCTTCAATCGCATCACTAGCGCTTTGGGCGGCAATCTTTAGTATTTCACCAATAGCCATGGGTGTACTCAACAAACTAACTGATACCCCAAGCGCCTGGACTCGTATCTTTAAAGCGATTGGCCTGTTGTTTATGTTCTACGGCATCTTGCTTTGGGGCTTGGTGGCTCGTGGTGGTGGCGACATGCTAGCACCACTAGCTGGCTGGGGCGGCTCTAACACTCAATCAGAACAGGTGCATATACAATTTGAAAAGATCAAAAGTATTGATGACCTTAATCAAGTCCTAGCAAGATCTCAAAAAAGCAATCAGATCGTGATGCTAGATTTTTATGCAGACTGGTGTATTTCTTGTAAAGAGATAGAGCGTTTTGTATTTAGTAATAACGAGGTTGTAAACAACATGAAGGATGTTATTTCTGTCCAAGCAGATGTTACTAAAAATGATGCTCTTGATAAGGCCTTAATGGCCAAATTTAACATCATTGGCCCGCCTGGAATTTTGTTCTTCAAACAGGGAGTAGAGCAACGCCCTCAACGCATTATTGGCGAAATTAATGCGCAAGGATTCCTAACGCGTTTAAATCAAGTCAAGTGAACGCTTAGTCGCTAAAAGTCATCCAAAGATGACTATCGTTCATGATGTTGGTGGTAAAATCAGCTTTATTTGAAACTCGTTATTGGTGTTATGGACATTCTATTGCTAAATGGCCCAAATCTAAATATGCTTGGTACACGTGAGCCAGATCAATACGGCTCACAAACACTGGATGATATCGTTCAACACTTAACCCAGATCGCAACTAATGCAAATCTAAGCCTAGATCATCATCAAGATAATTCTGAGGTAGGGCTAATTAACAAAATTCATGCAGCCAGTAATAACGACACACAATACATTATCATCAATCCAGCAGCGTTCACGCATACCTCTGTAGCATTGCGAGACGCCCTGCTGGCTGTGGATATCGAGTTCACTGAAATTCACTTGTCAAACGTTTATAAGCGTGAAGACTTTCGTAAAAAATCATATTTTTCAGATATTGCACAAGGGGTTATTTCTGGCTTTGGCGCACAAGGCTATGAATTTGCAATGAGTGCAGCAATCAAACATATTAAATCAAAGGGGTAAAAAATGGATATTCGCAAAGTTAAAAAGTTAATGGAGTTACTAGAGCAGTCTGGTATGGCGGAAATTGAAATTCATGAAGGCGAAGAGTCAGTACGTATATCTCGCTATGGCGATGCACCTGTTGCTGCTGCACCTATGACAATAGCCGCACCTGTTGCTGCTGCACCTACTGCCACAGCTGAAAGCTCTGTAACGGTTAATCCTGTTCAGGCTGTTGATGGCCACCCGATCACTTCGCCAATGGTAGGCACATTCTATGGTGCTGCTTCGCCAACATCAGATGCATTTGTTTCTATTGGTCAACACGTTAACCAAGGCGATACCGTTTGTATCGTTGAGGCTATGAAAATCATGAACCAAATTGAAGCCGATCAGTCAGGCACGGTTACCGAAATCTTATGTCAAGATGGCGATGCAGTAGAGTTTGGTCAAACGTTGGTTGTGATTAAATGATCGCAATGAATAAAATTCAAAAAGTTCTCATTGCCAATCGTGGCGAGATAGCCCTTAGAATTTTGCGAGCTTGTAAAGAACTTGATATTCAAACTGTTGCTGTATATTCCACAGCTGACAAGGATCTTAAGCATGTACGCTTAGCCGATGAGGCTGTTTGCATTGGCCCACACCCTTCAGCCGAGAGTTACTTAAACATTCCCGCACTTATTGCTGCTGCAGAAGTAACCCATGCAGACGCCATCCATCCAGGCTATGGATTTTTATCAGAAAGTGCTGATTTTGCACAGCGCGTTGAAGAGAGTGGCTTTATTTTTATTGGCCCAAGGGCTGACAATATTCGTGTCATGGGTGACAAAGTTGCGGCTATTGAAGCTATGCAAGCATCGGGCGTACCCTGTGTACCTGGCTCTGATGGCGGACTAGATGACAATCCAATTAAAAATATGGAAATCGCGCGCAATATCGGCTTGCCAATTATCATTAAAGCCTCTGGTGGTGGTGGTGGCCGTGGCATGCAGGTGGTTGAAAAAGAATCCGACTTACTGGCTTCAATTGAACTTGCCAAATCTGAAGGTTTGAGCTTTTTTGGCAATCCAGAAGTTTATATGGAAAAATTCTTAACAACGCCTCGCCATATCGAAATTCAAATACTTGCAGATGAGCATGGCAATGCTGTGCATTTAGGTGAGCGTGACTGCTCTATGCAGCGCCGCCACCAAAAGGTTGTTGAAGAGGCACCTGCACCCGGCATTACCCCCGAGTTGCGCAATAAGATTGGCTCAATTTGTGCCAAGGCCTGTCAATCTATCAACTACCGTGGCGCGGGTACATTTGAATTTTTATTTGAAAATGATGAGTTTTACTTTATTGAAATGAACACCCGTGTACAGGTTGAGCATCCAGTAACAGAGATGATTACCGGCGTTGATATTGTGCGTGAACAAATTCTTATTGCTGATGGACAAAAGTTGTCCTTTACACAGGATGATATCAGCATTAAAGGCTTTGCAATTGAGTGTCGTATTAATGCCGAGGATCCAAATAACTTTATGCCTTCTCCTGGAAAAATTACTCAATATCATGTAGCAGGCGGTCTAGGCGTGCGCGTTGACTCACATGTGTACAACGGTTACACCGTTCCACCACATTACGACTCGATGATTAGCAAGCTAATCACTTTCGCAGATACACGTACTGGCGCAATTGTTAAAATGAAAAATGCCTTAGATGAAATGGTGATTGATGGCATCAAAACCAATATCCCTCTACAAAGAAGAATCATGGAAGACAGTGTTTTTGAAAAAGGCGGCATGAATATTCACTATCTTGAAAAAATGCTTGGAGAGTCGCACTAAGATTTAAAAATTATGATTAAAGCAGGCATTATTGGCGGCACTGGCTATACCGGTGTAGAATTATTAAGACTCCTTCATAATCACAATGAGGTTGAAGTGATAGCGATTAGCTCTCGATCTTTAGACGGCAAGCGAGTTGACAGCATCTTCCCATCGCTAGTCGGTCATTCAGAGCTTGTGTTTTCGCTGCCCAATGACGCTATTCTTAATACTTGTGATGTTATTTTCTTTGCCACACCTCATGGTGTTGCCATGGAAGGCGCCGGTGCCTTTATTGAAAAAGGCATTAAAGTAATCGACCTAGGTGCTGACTTTAGAATCACAGACCGTATCGAGTGGTCTAAGTGGTATGGCATGGAACATACGCAAGCAGCACTACTCGAAAGTGCGGTATATGGTCTACCAGAAACCAACCGAACTCAAGTTAAAAAAGCGATGTTGTTGGCTAACCCGGGCTGCTATCCAACTGCTGTACAACTAGCACTAAAACCGCTAATTACCAATAAACTAATCAATCTATCTGGCATTGTTGCCGATTGTAAATCTGGTGTTAGTGGTGCTGGGCGTGGCGCCAACCAAGCTATGCTATTGTGCGAGACCAGTGAAAGTTTAAAATCATATGGCGTGGGCGGTCACCGCCACTATCCGGAAATCAAACAGGCGCTGGAAATTTTAGCAGGCGAAGAAGTTAATTTTACTTTTGTGCCTCATCTTGTGCCAATGATTCGCGGCATGCAAGCAACCATTTACGTCGATCTACTTGATGAAAATATTGACATAAGACCTTATTTTATCGATACCTATTCTAAAGAGCCTTTTGTTAAAATATTAAATGATGGTGTTTATCCAGAAACGCGTAGCGTTAAATCATCAAATTTTTGCCAGATATCGATTCAAAAAATCCCAAATAGCAATAAATTAGTGATTATGTCAGTCATCGACAACTTGGTTAAAGGCGCATCAGGACAAGCAATTCAAAACATGAATATAATGTTTGGATTGGATGAAACATCAGGATTGACATCTATTGGATTACTACCTTAAAGAGGAATTATGTCAGAAGCATTACAATTAGAAGAAGCCGATATTATCTTTAGCGATAACGCCGCTAGAAAAGTATCGTCATTAATCAAAGAAGAAAAAAACGATGGTCTGCGCCTCAGAGTTTATATTACTGGTGGTGGCTGCTCAGGATTCTCTTACGGATTTACATTTGACGAAGAACACAAAGAGGGCGATTCTGGTGTTGAAAAAAATGGCGTTCAATTGGTTGTAGATCCAATGAGTTATCAATATCTTATTGGTGCAACGGTTGATTACCTGGAGGACCTACAAGGATCACGGTTTATTATCCATAACCCTAATGCCAAAACCACTTGTGGTTGTGGCTCGTCTTTTTCAGTTTAAGGCTTTCTGTCAAAATTTTATATTATGAAGTTATTCTTTATATAGTGAATAACCCAAACAAATTAAGGGTAGCCTATTAAATGATAATGAATAAAATAATGGCTGCTTTATTATAAAAACACGCACAGCAGCCTAATGAGGAGATATTATGATTGAATACATTCCCGGCTTAGCAGGTATTCCTGCTACAGAATCTGCCATTTCATCAATCGATGGGGAAAATGGCATCTTGGCTTATCGTGGCTACTCTATTAAAGACCTTGCTCAAAACGCTTCGTTCGAGGAAGTGGCCATGTTGCTTCGAGATGGCGAGCTGCCTGATGCCAACAAGCTAAAAGAATTTCAATGCGTCTTACATAAGCGCTATGAGGTTAAGCGCAATATTCGACAAATGATGTGGGCACTGCCAGCTACCGGACATCCGATGGATGTTTTACAAACTGCAATTGCAGCCATGGCTACATTCTATCCAGGTGCGGGCGCCAAAGATCCAGATTCGGCCTTTACTCAAAGCGCGCTCACAAAAATTATTGCCAATATGAGTACTTTGGTGGCTATGTGGGCGCGCATTAGCGCAGGTTACGATCCAATTCCACCAAGCAAGAATATGTCGTATGCAAAAAACTTTCTATATATGTCTTTTGGTGAAGAGCCAGATGATGATATTGTTCAATTGTTTGACGCTTGTTTAATTTTACATGCTGAGCATACCATTAATGCCAGCACTTTTTCAGCCATGGTTACCGCCTCAACACTAGCCAACCCTTTTGCATCAATCTCAGCAGCAGTAGGCACTCTAGCTGGCTCTTTACATGGAGGTGCGAACGAGGACGTGCTTAAAATGCTAGACGAAATTGGTGATGCAAAAAATGTGCGTGGCTATATTGAAAATCGTCTAAAAAACAAACAGGTGATTATGGGCATGGGACATCGTGAATATCGTGTCAAAGACCCGCGCGCCACTATCTTGCAAGACATGATTGAAACCTATATTAAAAAATCGGGCATTACACTCTCTAAACGTTTTGAGACAGCCTTAGAAGTTGAGCGTGTTTGCGAAGAGCTATTATCTGCAAAAGGTGTGTATCCAAACGTCGATTTTTATTCAGGTATTTTATATTCGGAAATTTTTAAAATTCCAAAAGAGCACTTTACCCCTATCTTTGCCATGGCGCGCTCTGCTGGCTGGGCCGCACACTGGCATGAACAGGTTGGGCATAATCGTATATTCCGACCTACTCAAATATATGTCGGTCACAATTTTAGAGACTATCCCGCTAAATAAACCTATGGACAATACCACGCACTTCGGCTTTAAAGACGTAGCCACAGATGACAAACAAGGCTTAGTTAAAGGTGTCTTTGACTCAGTAGCAGGCAAATATGATCTTATGAATGACGTCTTATCTTTTGGCGCTCATCGTTTATGGAAACGCTACACTATTGCCTCGTCTAACGTTAAAGCGGGCGATAAAGTGCTTGATATTGCGGGTGGTACAGGTGATTTAGCGATTGAATTTAGCAAAAAAGTTGGCGAATCTGGTCAAGTTATTTTGTCTGATATTAATGCGGCCATGCTGGGCGAAGGACGAAAAAACCTCATTAATCAAGGAATTTTTGGTGTCGATTATGTACAGCTTAACGCCCAGTATCTGCCTTTTGAAAGCAACACGTTTGATTGTGTCTCTATTGCATTTGGTCTTAGAAATGTTACCGACAAAGACCAAGCGTTGCGTGAAATGCATAGAATTCTAAAACCAGGAGGCTGTCTATTAATCTTAGAATTTTCTAAAACGGACTCTGAACTTTTGAAAAAATTCTATGATTTCTACTCCTTTAACGTCATGCCAAAATTAGGCGGTTTAATTGCTGATGACGAAGACTCCTATCAGTATTTAGCCGAATCTATCCGCAAGCATCCTGACCAAGAAACACTCAAAGATATGGTGCTTGAAGCTGGCTTTGGCTTTTGTGAATACCACAACCTTTCGGGCGGTATTGTCGCTTTGCACAAAGGCATCAAAACCTAGTGCCAACCATGCAACATTTCGTTCTTGAGCAAGCACTCAACCTACTCATTCAAAACGGTTCAATTGATATTAAACCTTTAGAGTCGAAAGTTATTCGATTTACCTTAGTCGACCTACTGCCTGATGTTAATTTTATTTGCACCAACAATCGCATCTTTGTTAACAGCGACACAAGCACCTCAAGTGATGTAGAGATTAAGCTTAGGCCCAATGTATTTTTCGCCCTATTCAAAGGCGAAGACTTAACCGATCTGCTCAGACAAGATAAAATCCACATTCATGGAGATGTTAAAACTGCGCAATTATTAGTCGACTTATTGTCCACAACCGAACTAGATTTAGAAGAATTGCTTTCACAATATACGGGGGATATCGTTGCGCATGAAATGGGTAAAACTGCCAAAAAAATTAAGCAAGTTGTTAAACAATCTCCCAATCCACTTGAGGCGCTTAAAGACGGGCTAAGCGAGTTATTGATTCAGCCAAAGGTTTCAAAAAAATATACTAATTCACACCATTAGTCATGCACAGCTTGTTTCGGTTTTTAAAAATTTCCCGGGTACTAATGCGCTATCGACTAGACGCCTTGGTGCTTTCCACGCCACTATTAAAAAGCTTTAAACCATTACTATATTTAACGCCCTGGTACTATTTTCCAATTAAAAAATATTCTAGAGGTCAAAGGATTCGCCTGGCGCTTGAGGCATTAGGCCCTATTTATATCAAATTTGGGCAAACGCTGTCCACTCGACCAGACTTACTACCCGAAGACATTAGTCTAGAACTAAAAAAACTACAAGACAGCTGCCCTGCCTTTAACACACAACAAGCCAAACACCTAATTGAAGAGGCCTTGGGTGGAAAAATTGAGCAGTTTTTCAAAACATTTGATGAACAGCCTCTTGCAAGCGCTTCCATCGCCCAGGTACACACGGCAATGACTTTAGCGGGAGAAGAAGTGGTTGTTAAAGTTGTTCGTCCGGAGATTGAACAGCTTATCGCTCGTGATATCAAGCTGATGTACGCTTTAGCAAAGACGTTTAACAAGCACCCTTTGGCTAAGAAAATCCGACCTATAGAGGTGGTTGAAGAGTTTGAAGCTATTATTGTCAATGAGCTAGATATGCGTATTGAGGCCGCACATTGCGACAAAATTAGACAGAATTTTAAGCACTCTGATTTACTCTACATTCCTAAAGTCTATCATCATTTAAGTCAGGTTAATGTGCTTACCACTGAGCGCATTTATGGAACACCTATAGGAGAAATAGACACCCTTAAAGCAAACAATATAGACATGAAACGCTTAGCTGAAGAAGGGGTTATTATCTTTTTCACACAAGTATTCAAGCATAATTTTTTCCATGCTGACATGCACCCTGGCAATATTTTTGTCTCTAATACGGGGCAATATATTGGTGTAGATTTTGGCATTATGGGCTCATTAAGTGAAGAGGATAAAGATTTTTTAGCGGATATCTTTTTAGCTTTTTTTAATCAAGACTATCAAAAGGTTGCGAAAATCTATATCGACTCTGGCTGGATTGGCATGCATACTGATGAAAAAGCCTTTGAAGCCGCTGTTCAAAAAATTTGTGACCCAATGTTTGACAAACCACTGGGTGATATATCTTTTGGCCAGGTGTTATTAGATTTAATTCAGGAGGCCAAAAATTTTGACATCAAAGTTCAGCCACAGCTGTTATTATTAGACAAAACCTTACTTAACATTGAGGGGCTGGGCAGGCAGCTTTATCCACAATTAGATTTATGGTCAACTGCCAAACCATTTTTAGAAGACTTAATGAAAGAGAGATATAGCGTGAAAAACACCTTTGAAAAACTAAAAGAAGAAGCGCCTCAACTATTACAAGACATCCCTGAGTTGCCCGCCTTAACGATTAATGCGCTCAAGCAACTCAATAAAATGAAAGATATTAACAAACTCTACGCTCAACAAACAGAGCAAATTGTCGCCCAATTGCAAAGCAATGCAAATCAGCAAACTGCTGCTATATTTTCCGGCTCACTCTTAATATTATCGGGCATATTTGCAATCAACGCTTTATGGTTTGCTAGTGGTATTAGCGTTCTAGTGGCTTTAGCATTTTGGATCAAGTCTAGATAGTCTGTCGATCCAGATGTATTTAGGGTAAAATAAACCCCTTGATATATTTGGTCGCAAAATATATGAACTAAGTCAACACCCTTATGATGGTGTTTTTTTTATTTTACGGAGTATAAACATGAGTTTAACAATCAATGCAACAAAGCGCGAAGATCAAGGTAAAGGTGCGAGCCGCCGCCTACGTCGCGCAGAACAAGTCCCTGCAATTATTTATGGCGCTGGCAAAGCACCAAGCAATATTACCTTAGGTATTCACGAGATTACCCACTTATTAGAAAAAGAAGAGTCATATAACTCTGTCTTAGATTTAATGGTTGGCAAGAAAAAAGAAGCGGTAATTATTAAAGACTTACAGCGTCACCCTGCAAAAAATATTGTTACTCATGTTGACTTTTTACGTGTTAACTTAAAACAAGCACTTGTTACTAACGTTCCTCTACACTTCTTGGGTTCTGACGACAATGAAAGCATCCGTCTAGGCGCTATTCTGAATCAATTTGTTACTTCTGTTGAGGTATCTTGTTTGCCAGCTGATCTACCGACTGCAATTGATGTAGACATTACCAACTTGGCATTAGGAGACCACATCAGTTTAACCGGTTTAGAAATGCCTAAGGGTGTTACACTAACTGCGCTAACGCATGGTGATATTGAGGCACACGATCAAAGCGTTGTAGCTGTTCAAGAGGCTAAGAAGATGGCTGAAGTTGAAGATGACGCACCTGTTGCGCCTGAGACTGAAGTGGCTGGCGATGAAGCCAAGTCTGATGACTCAGAAGGCAACGAATAGTCTCTAATTAACGAATTATGGCCATTAAACTGATTGTTGGCCTGGGAAATCCAGGAAAAGACTATCAGTCACATCGTCATAATGTTGGTTTTTGGTTTTGTGACACACTGGCCAATTTATACTCGGCCACTTTTAAAAAAGAAGCTAAGTTTTTTGGCGATGTGGCACAAGTTACGATTGCGGGAATTAGTGTTCGTCTACTAAAACCGAGCACATTTATGAATCGATCGGGTCAATCTATTCAGGCTCTGGCAAAGTTTTACCAGTTAGAGGCAGATGAGATACTAATCGTACATGATGAGCTCGACTTAGATACGGGCATTGCCAAACTTAAAGTAGAAGGCGGTCACGGCGGTCATAACGGTCTGCGTGACACTATTAAAGCATTGGGTACCAAAGGTTTTTATCGACTACGCTTAGGTATTGGTCATCCCGGCAACAAACTACAGGTGGCTGATTTTGTTCTGCATGCTCCTAATAAAAGCGAGCTAGAGCGCATTCAAAATGCTATGGTGGATGCATTACAGATCATTGAAGAAGTGGTTAAAGGCAATATAGACCAAGCTATGAAGCACTTACATACAAAACAATAGGTATGACTTTTTAGCCTAATAAGGAGAAAAAAATGGGATTTAAATGTGGCATTGTTGGACTGCCTAATGTAGGAAAATCAACCCTTTTTAACGCGCTCACCCAAGCTGGCATTGAGTCAGAAAATTATCCTTTTTGTACTATTGAGCCTAACGTCGGCATTGTGCCAATTAACGACAAGCGCCTTGATGCTCTAGCAAAAATTGTCAATCCGCAAAAAATATTGCCAACTACAATGGAGTTTGTAGATATTGCCGGATTGGTAGAAGGCGCCTCTAAAGGTGAAGGATTGGGCAATCAGTTCCTGACCAATATTCGTGAAACCGATGCAATCGTCCACGTAGTACGGTGCTTTGAAAATGACGACATTATCCACGTCGCTGGCAAAATATCGCCTTTAGACGATATTGATATAATCAATACGGAGCTAATTCTTGCCGATCTTGCTGTCGTAGAAAAGCTCATGCAAAAGGCTATTAAAAACACTAAATCTGGTCAAAAAGACGGCCTACCTCTCAAAGCACTATTAGAAAAAATATTGCCGACATTGGAGGCAGGACAAAGCGTTAGAAGTTTGGATTTTGATGAAGAAGAGCTTAAACTGCTGCGTGGGTTTCAACTGCTAACAATTAAGCCAGTATTATATATGGCCAATGTCAGTGAAGATGGTTTTGAAAACAATCCCCACTTAGACGCAGTTAGAAATTTTGCAAAATCTGAAAAAGCACAAGTGGTTCCTATTTGTGCTGATATTGAAGCGGAGATCTCTGAGCTCGAAGCTGACGAAAAGCAAGATTTCCTGGATGAAATGGGTCAAACAGAAGCAGGTCTTGATCGCCTTATCCGCGCAGGTTATGCCTTACTTGGGTTGCAAACCTATTTTACAGCTGGCGTTCAAGAAGTCCGCGCCTGGACAATTAACATTGGTGATAGCGCGCCGCAGGCAGCAGGGAAAATTCATGGCGACTTTGAAAAAGGCTTTATTCGAGCAGAAACCATTGCTTTTGACGATTTTGTAGAATTTGGCGGTGAAAAAGGCGCTAAAGAAGCAGGGAAACTGCGCTCTGAAGGCAAGGAATATATCGTGCAAGATGGCGATGTGGTACACTTCTTGTTTAATGTTTAATCTTTATATTTAAGGTTTATTTGCACATGATGAAATCCAAAAAAGACACTAAACTCTTATTAATTCTAGACGGCTGGGGGCACTCTGAAATAGCTGAAAACAATGCGATTGCTCAAGCTAAAACCCCTGTTTGGGATCGGTTTAATCAAGATTTTCAACACTCTTTAATTTTAACCAGTGGTGAGCAAGTTGGTCTGCCTGGCGAACAAATGGGCAACTCTGAAGTAGGCCATCTTAACTTAGGCGCAGGCCGTGTTGTTAAACAAGACTTTACCCGAATCCATAACGAAATTAAAAATGGAGATTTTTTTAGGAACCCAACCCTTAGAAATTCACTCGAATATGCCAATGACAATAACAAAGCAGTTCACATCATGGGCTTGTTATCCGATGGCGGCGTCCACTCTCACGATGAGCAGATTCATGGCATGCTTGATATGGCACAAAAATATGGCTGTAAAAATGTTTATTTGCATGTGTTTACTGATGGCAGAGACTGCGCTCAAAAAAGCGCCAAACACTACATTCAAAAACTAGAGGATAAAATTAGTGAGCTAGGTGTGGGTGAAATTGTTAGTGTGATCGGTCGGTATTTTTCCATGGATCGTGATAATCGCTGGTCACGCGTGCGTTGCGCCTATGAACTTATCTCCAAAGGCAAATCTAACTTCTTAGCTAAAACTGCCTTGGATGCTATTGAGCAGGCTTATGAACGTGGTGAAACTGATGAATTTATCCAATCAACAGTTATTAATGCGCCAACTAAGGTTGACGAGGGCGATGTTCTTATCTGCATGAACTACAGGGCAGATCGCGCTCGTCAAATTACACAGGCGTTTACGGATGAAAACTTCCAAGGGTTTTCACGTGGAACCTTTACTTCTAGTGAATTTGTCTGCTTAACTGAATATAAAAAAGACTTTAATTTGCCGGTTGCTTATCCTGCATCAAAACTCAACAATGTACTTGGAGAGTATCTTGCCGACCTTGGCATGACGCAACTTAGAATTGCTGAAACTGAAAAATATGCACATGTTACTTTCTTTTTAAATGGTGGCATTGAGCGTCCGTTCAACGGTGAAGACCGTGTTCTAATCCCCTCTCCTGAAGTGGCAACTTACGACCTTAAGCCTGAAATGAGCGCCTTTGAATTAACTGACGAATTGGTTGAAAACATTGAAAGTCAAAAGTACAATTTAATTATTTGTAATTTTGCCAATACTGACATGGTAGGACATTCTGGCAAGTTAGATGCGGCTGTTAAGGCAGTAGAAGCTGTGGATGCCTGTTTGGGTATTATTTACCAAGCTATTAAAACCATTGATGGAGAGATACTTATTACAGCAGATCATGGTAATGTTGAACAAATGGTCAATCCAGAAACGCAAGAAGTGCATACAGCTCATACCAATAATCCTGTGCCATTAATTTTTGTTAGTGCCAGAGAGGCTGATATTGCAGAACCTTGCGTGGGTGCACTATCTGATATCGCGCCCACATTATTAGCCATGATGGGTGTCGAGCAACCTGCAGAAATGACAGGTAAAAGCCTACTAACTTTTAAGTAAAATAATAACAAAACACAAATTTAGGAGAAAAATATGAAACAAGATTACTTTATTGCGCCATCAATTTTAGCAGCGGACTTTGCAAGATTAGGTGAGGAAGTTGATAACGTATTACGTGATGGTGCTGACATTATTCACTTTGATGTGATGGACAACCACTACGTGCCAAACTTGACGATTGGTCCAATGGTGTGTGATGCGTTAAGATCCCACGGCGTTACTGCACCAATTGACGTGCATTTAATGGTCAAACCGGTTGACAGAATCATTCCAGATTTTGTTGCTGCTGGCGCTTCATACATTACTTTTCACCCAGAGGCTTCTGAACACATTGACCGTTCACTTGGCATGATTCAAGAAGCTGGCTGTAAATCTGGCTTGGTATTCAATCCGGCAACGCCACTGCATGTACTTGAAAATGTAATGGATAAAGTGGACATGATTTTATTGATGTCAGTTAACCCAGGTTTTGGCGGACAATCGTTCATTCCACAGACGCTAGAAAAATGTCGTCAAGTTCGTAAACTGATTGATGCAAGTGGCAAAGACATCCGACTAGAAATCGACGGTGGCGTTGGCCCTGCCAATATCCGCGAAGTAGCGGAAGCGGGTGCAGATACGTTTGTAGCTGGCTCAGCCATTTTTAACACGGACAATTACAAGACAACTATCGATGCTATGCGTGCAGAACTTGCCCAGGCAAAATAGACAGTACTGACGCCGCCTAAGTGCTTGATACATCAGCGCTAATTCGGTATAATTACTTTTTTTAAGATTTTACTTAGAGTATAAGCTCTAAGAAAAAATCTAAAGTTGAGTTAGGCGCTTGTAAATCAAGCGCCTAACTCGTTTTAATGTATCACACAGCTCGACATAGTAGTCAGGGTGCCCTCAAAAAATAGGGTTGATTATTAGAAGCTGTGGAAGGGCGTGTTACAAAAAAACACGCCATCAACCCCGGAGAAATAAAAATGGCAAAAACGTCAATGAAAAAAATGCTTGAAGCAGGTGTTCACTTTGGTCACCGCTCACGCTTCTGGCATCCAAAAATGGATCAATACATCTACGGTACTCGTAATGGTGTTCATATTATTAACTTAGAAAAAACCCTACCAATGTTTAACGATGTACTTAACTTTGCATCAAAAACAGCGGCAGCTGGCGGTTCAATTCTTTTTGTTGGAACTAAGCGCGCTGCTAGTGACATTATGAAAGAAGAGGCTATCCGTTGTGGCATGCCTTATGTCAATCATCGCTGGTTAGGTGGCATGATGACAAACTACAAAACAATTAAAGCATCAATTAAGCGCCTAAAAGATCTAGAATTTTTAGCAGAAGAAAACTTCTCACAATTTGGCAAGAAAGAAGCATTAATGATGACTCGTGAAATGGATAAATTAGAGCGTAGTCTTGGTGGTATTAAAGACCTTGGTGGTATCCCTGATGTTGTCTTTATTATCGATATTGGTCACGAAAAAAATGCCATTGCAGAATCTAAAAAATTAGGCCTTCCAATTATTGGTATTGTGGATACAAACCACAACCCTGAAGGGATTGATTATGTCGTACCAGGTAATGATGACTCTATTAGAGCAATCAGCTTTTACGCAAGAGAAGTGGCTAATGCCGTATTAGAAGCAAAAGCTGCTGCAGGCACACAAGTAAAAACAACTGTTAAAAAGAAAGCGCCAGCAGAAAAAGCCAAAGTAGAGAAGAAATCAGATGCCAAAACGGAAGCGCCAGCAGTAGAAGCACAAGCTCCTACAACTGATTTAAACAGCATGCTAAAGGCAGAACTAGTTACTCTTGCTAAAGAGAAAGGTGTTGAAGTTACTAGCAAAGATACCAAGGCTGACATTATTGCAAAACTTGGCTAAATCATAAAATATTCATTCTCCGTCAATAGCGGAGTACAAAATACAGGAGATAATTATGGCAATTACAGCTGCTTTAGTTAAAGATCTAAGAGAAAGAACTGGCGCAGGCATGATGGACTGCAAAAAAGCCTTAAGCGAAACTAATGGCGATATGGAGGCTGCAATCGACTTAATGCGTACCTCTGGCGCAGCAAAAGCTGCCAAAAAATCAGGCCGCGTTGCCGCCGAAGGTCTAGTTAAGGTAAATATCAGTGATGATAACAAAACTGCAACAATTTTAGAGGTAAACTCAGAAACTGACTTTGTTACCAAAAGTGATGATTTTATTGGCTTTGTTAACACATTAGGTGCATTGGCACTTAAAACAACGCCTGCTAATATTGAAGAGTTTATGACTCAGACATTAGAAAATGGTGATTCTCTTGAAAAGGCTCGTGAAGATATTGTTGCCAAAGTTGGTGAAAATGTTTCGATCAGACGTGTTGAAACCATCACAACTGATTCAGGTGTGATTGGCGCTTACAAGCATGGCGAGCGTATTGCCGTTTTGTCTGTTTTAGAAGGTGGCGATGAGGCGTTGGCAAAAGATGTTGCTATGCATGTAGCAGCAACACGCCCTGAGTGCGTATCAGAAGAGCAGCTTGACCCTGAGTTACTTGAAAGAGAAAAGGCAATCTTTGTTGAGCAAGCGCGTGAATCTGGCAAGCCAGACAACATCATTGAAAAAATGATTGGCGGCCGTATGAAGAAGTTTGTGAACGAAGTAACCCTTTATGGACAAGCATTCGTTAAAGATCCGGACACAACGGTTGGTGCGCTTGCAAAAGCAAACAATGCCAAAGTCATCTCATTTATCCGCTATGAAGTGGGTGAAGGCATTGAGAAAAAAGAAGAAAACTTTGCAGATGAAGTTGCTGCTCAAATGAAAGGCTAACGCTAAACATTTAGTAACTAAAAAGGCGCCCTCGGCGCCTTTTTTATTGCACTCAACAATATACAACTTATTTCAGGCCAAAGCCTTACTAAAAATGGTCTTTCATTTTATTGCCATTGCAATCAACAATCAAACACCCTGTTTAGAATAAGGCTAGAATATAGTTATAGCTAGTATATTAAACTAATACTCGTTCATGAACATTCCGCCAAAATTCATACAAGAATAATCAGCTATTACTTCTTAACGTATAAACATAACTCTATCTAGATTTATTAGACGAAAAAAAACCACTCAAAAGAGTGGCTTTTTAACTAAAAGCGCGAGAGCTAGCTCAGGCGCTTAACGTGAGTGCTAATTACTTAGCAGCTGTTTCACGTGAGTCTGCAGCAGCGTTAGCTTTAGCGTCTGCGTAACCTTTAGCGTATGCATCAGCTTGCGCCTTAGCAAAAGCGTCAGCTTGACCTTTAGCGTATGCATCAGCAACACCTTTAGCGTTAGCATCAGCAACACCAGCAAACTTACCGTCTGTAGTAGCGTTAGAAACGTTCTTAGTTGTATTCTTGTTGTTGTAATGGAAACCCCAGTCAGAATCGTTAGCCATATCGTTGTTGTTAGCGAATGGACCGAAGTTTTGAGCGCCGTTGAAAGGACCCATGTTTGAACCACCGTTGAAAGGACCCATGTTCTGGCCGCCAGTAAATGGACCCCAGTTAGAACCTGAGTTCATAGGACCGAAGTTTGAACCACCGTCGAAAGGACCCCAGTTTGACATGCCGTTACCGTTAGTCCAACCGTTGTTGTTATTGTTACCAAAAAAAGCTGAAGCTGAAGTAGCTGCTACTAAAGTAGTAATTGCGATAATTTTTTTCATGTTAATCTCCTAGATTATTATGTTGTTATAACACCTTCATTATTGACGATGTTTTAAAGTGCTGAACTCCTGTTCTGCATGGTGAGTATTATATAACATTTATATTAGAAGTCAATGATATTCTTATATTTTTTTTACAAAAAACCCTTAACCCCTTGTTTTAAGAGGGATTTATGATTAAAAAAAATATTGAATAATATGAAAATTGACGAAAAATAGGCGCTAAATATCGGTTAAAAACCCTAAAAATAGCTGTTTTTTGTTATTTATTTAGGTGTTTTCTGCCAAATTGGCTCCGCAAGAAAAAATTTAATAGATTTTTCAAACGCGCGTTTTGGCAGGTTTTTTAGGCAAAAATTAAAAAACCGCTAATCATAGAGGCTTTTTCATTAAACTCCCAATTCTAATAACTATTCGTTCTCAACTCGTGGTGTTGAAGCAGCGGCCGGCGACAAGCCGTAGCCTTGCTTGCCATAAATATCATCTGTTAGGCGGGCACGGTTCATTTGCTCTCTAACTGCATTTTCAATATTTTGTGACTGTGCCTGTAAGCGCTGATAGTTTTCATTAAAGTTAACTGGCATTTCATTCACAAAAAACGTTTTACTACCTGATCCCTTAATTTGCTCAAGTGTTTTGCTAAAATCAGTTTCTTGTAGCCAATTGCTTGGCTGAATTTGATTAGGCATAACCATCATTGTAGTAGGTTGAAATGCTGGATTTTGACGATAGCTTTTAAGCGAACTTGGACGTGCGCCATAACGACTCATGTTTCTAGCATCATTAGCAGGGGAAAACTGAGAGCCTGTGGCCATAGGGTTCCAGTTGGAATTGCTGCTCCAAGGCGCTGTACTGGTGTAGCCTGTACCATTTCCAAATGGGGCAAAGCCATCGGTATTAAAAAATGCAGTTGCATTAAGTGAGGCAATGGTCGCTATGCTTAATAAAAGATTTGTCCTTCTCATCATCTTTCTTGATCAATCTATAAAGAGTATATTATTGTACCATAATATAGAATGAATGGCAAATACTCTTTAGAAAGAGTGGCTAAGCTTGGCAAAAATTCGATCGTTTTCTTGGTAACTATCGATCATAGGATTGTCCCCTCCGACATAATCGATCACACCAGCACTGATAGATATTTGATCATCAATAGCATAATCAAGTGTGATTCTGGCCGAACCTCCATCTTGTGCTGAATCACCCATTACGCTGAGTGCAACACTTAAATCTAAGGTTTGATTAAAATACGCCTGATTAAAGCGAATAACCTGCTGATATTCTTCTGCATGCTTATAGCCATTGAGCGCACTGTTCATCGTAGCTACATAATCATGGATTTTTCTTAGTGCAACTTCATAACCAATTGAACCATCGGCGATACCATTATATTCTATACCTAACAACACGTCAGTTCTAGCGCTCTCAACGGTGTTGTTGACGTCTGCATTGTATTTAATCTGGTCAAAATGCGCCGCCTCAGCCTTGAGCAAAAAACTATCAATCACTTTATTGTAAGCGACACCCACCATCTTAGACTTGTTGTCATAATAAAGCGTATCGCCTTTTAAATAGGCTTTGTCAACATAAGTATCGGCAAAGTACAGGCCCATATCGTAGCCCTCAAAGGCGCCGGTTAGGCTTAGTGCTACGCCGGCATTATCTAGTTGGTCATCAGGTGTATTGGTGGGCTTGTCTGCTGTTAACTTAAAATCTGAATATTGGGCAGGGTTTTCAGTAAAGCGATTTTCATGCAAGGCAATCATAGAAAAATTATATTCATCCATATAATAATCCAGCTTACTCATGGCGCGCCCTAAGCGTAGATTTTTAATATCTACCAAGCCAGGTATGCGATTATCCAAGGGATTTAAAACATCGGTAATACGAATAGAATCTGACTTGCCCCAAACCACAATCTGCCTGCCCACTTTAAAATCCAGCTTCGGGCTTAGACTGCCTTCTAGTGTTAGTTCATTAAGATTAATCTCATTTTCATAGCCACTAGGAGTTTCGATGTAATTGCTACCGTCAAGATCATAGATAAAATCATGCGCAGCTTTAAGGTTACCCTTAATTTTGTTACCATTATCTAGCTTGTATTCACCAATCACGTCTACCCAAGTTTTAAACAACGACAAATCTTTATCATTATTAAGATTGTAATGCGCCTCTAAATCTATCGAGCCGTATAGCGACCCTCTAGCTTCGGGCGCATGATCCATGGCAATAGTCACTATATCTGTGTCAAATCCATCATCATCAAAGCCATCTTCAGCATAAGCTACTAGCGAGGCGCTCAACAGCATACTGATTGCCAGCCATTTCATCATTTACAGGCCTTTTTCAATCGAACGAATAGTAAAGATATCGTTGTCAATCTCTGTGTTAACTTCAACAGAAGAATTGCTCAATATGGTTTTATGTAGCGTTTGAGAACCTTGCTTAGTAGTCATGGTAGTTTGCATGGCCACCCAAATACCATCGATCTCTTCCATTTTGCGCACATCCATATACTTAATACGACTGGCTTTTTTCAAATAAAACTTTGCACGGGTTAGTACGTAATTATCCTTGCGCACATACAAAACACTCTTGGTGTAACCTGTTTCATCAATCACGGCTTGATTAACGGGCAAGGCCTCAATCTTCCAAACTTGCTCCACGCCCTGGGCGCGCTTAATTGTGCTCTCTCCTAATAACTTATAGCTGTAATCATCCAGCTCATTATCGGTCATGTCTGAATAAGAAAAATCACTGCCCATAAAAGCCGCATCTTTATCGCTAGCTGGAATGCGCTTGGTTTTTTTCAAGGCTGGCAGATACATCCACTGATCATCATCTTTATCATCGCCACTATAATCATAAGTTAGAAATGCGGTATTTTTTACGTCACTCGGC
>JAHZJR010000035.1 GCA_022600805.1 Pseudomonadota bacterium | reverse complement strand
GTGGAAGAAGGTATTACAGGTCCTGAAGTTGACGAATCAATCAAATCAATGGCGACTAACGAGTCAATCTTACACGTTGCTTCATTTCCATTAAGTGAGCAAATTACAAATGTGACAGGCAAGCCATACCGCCACCTAACAATTCACAACATTTGTGACGCTGCAACTGCTGGTAAGATTGCTGACGTTGATGATCGTTATGCAGTAATCCTACCTTGTAGAATTGCAGTTGTTGAAGGTAAAGATGGCAAGATCAGAATGATTAGCATGAACTCTGATGTAATGAACTTAATGAACCTACCAAAAGAAGCGTACGATCCAGCAAAAGAAGTTGCTGATAAGATGGACGCAATTCTTGAAGGTGCTAAAGAAGGTTCTTTCTAAGCTCAATCAAAACAAGCAATAACAAAAAGCCTGCATTCGCAGGCTTTTTTAATGGGCTTTTTTTAAAATAAAACTTAAGATTTATTCATTGCTAGTCTTGTCAAATTAAGCCAGCCAACCATAAACAACAAGCCACCTATCGGTGTAAAAAATACAAGTGGCTGATAATAAGTAGCAGTGTATAAATACAAACTCCCAGAAAACAATACAATGGCGAGGGTAAATAAAATACAGCTAAGCTTAATAACTGGCAAAGGTTTGAATTGATAATACACACACAAAACAGCCAATGCAATGGTGTGATACAGTTGATAAGTGGCAGCGGTTTGAATCCTGGCTAGCTCCTTAGCGTTAAGCATGTCAGCCAGCAAGTGTGCTGACATCGCCCCTGCAGCGACTGCCAATGCGCCACTTAATCCAGTAAAAATCCATAGTTTTTTCATTTATAAAATAACGTTACATCCTTGTCAATAAATTCTACTCGCGCACCCCACTGAGCGGCCAAGTATTTCATACTGGTTTGGTTAAAAAAACAAATATGGGTTGGGTCATTCTTGTAATGCCAAGTAGCAAAATCAATCTCTTTGGTCAGCATGCTCGTCATAATGGCCAACACACCACCTGGTTTAAGCATACTGTACAATCGATTCAATTCTTGCCCGGGTTCTTGAAGATGTTCTGCCACTTCTGTAGCCGTTATAAAATCATAACTATTGTTAAAAACTTGCGGATGGTTCGCATAGTATTTATCAAACAAATCCACTTCAAAACCCGCATCATTAAACATCAGTGATAGTGTTGGCCCAGGGCCACAGCCAAAATCCAGGCCTTTAGCATGAGGTTTTAGGTGTTGTTCAACGGCGTCAAAAACCGTTGATAAAAAACGCCGATAACCAGCATCGTTAGGATTATTTTGATGAAGATCGTATCGCGCTTTTTCGTCGATATTATTTAAATGAAAACGCTTGGCTAAAAAAACCAGCTCGCAGTTTTGGCACTGCAAGTAGCTTGAATTTTCATTTGAATAATAAGACTGAGTCTTATTAGAACCGCACAGTGGACAAGACTGGTCTTGAGTCATTGTGCAGTACTCAACTAATTAGTGAGAGCAAGATCCTGTGTGTACATGGCCATGCTCCAGCTCATCAGCTGTCGCCTCTCTCACATTTTCAATACTAACGTTAAAGTGCAGCGTTTCACCAGCTAATGGGTGGTTAGCGTTAATCGTTACCGTCTCTTCGTTGATCTTTTCGACATGAACAACAAATGGATTGCCTTGCTCATCTTGTGATTGCAACTCCATACCCACCTGCAAGTTGTCAATACCTTGTACAGCTTCTAATGGAATATCTTGAATACCCTCTTCATGATGAGCGCCGTAAGCATCTTCAGGTGCTACAGAGACATCACAAGTTTCACCAACCTTTAAGCCTTCAAGCGCTTTCTCTAAGCCAGGAATAATATTACCATGGCCTTGAATAAATGGCATTGGCTCTTTACCTACTGACGAATCAATCACCTCACCGGCATCATTTTTTAAAGTGTAGTGCATTTCAACTACAGCATCTTTTTTTACTGTCATTTTTTTCTCCTTAAGTGGCCAAAGCCTGGGTTAATTGATACAAAATCTGCAAGATCGCAGGTGCCTAAAATTGGCTTAATTACTATATAGGGATGAATATTATTTATTCAACCATCTGCCTTGTGCAAACCAAATAATCCACGAGACAACAAATATGCCAAATGCACCATCTTGGATCCAAGGCTCAATAGGATACTGTTTAACTATTAATGCAATTAAAAATAATACCAATACCACAAAGCCAGTTTTGCATTTAACACGGTCTTTTTTCAACTCATGCCTCATGCAGTGCAAAATCACATCAACAAGGTTTTTAAAAGGGTAGATTAATAAAAAGATAATCAGCGGCGTTAAAATCACTGATATAGCAATAGAGAATACACCATCTACATCCGCCTCAACAAAACCCAAATATGCGCCTATATCCATTCCTGCTAAGGTTGAAATAACATAATCCCCAGGAAAGCTTACCCATTCGAGTAATGTATGCATTAATGCATCATTTGTTTGTGTATCTATTGGAGTTATTGTTTCTGTGGTTGCCATGGTTATCCAGCCTTATCTTTAGTACATTACGCCTATTATTTAGACGAAAAAAAAAGGGATTCAATCTCTTGAATCCCTTTAATAATATGGTGGGGCGTGAGCGATTTGAACGCTCGACCAGCGGATTAAAAGACTTACCAAAAACACCTAAAAACACTCTAAACCGCGCTACTAAAGCACTTATGTTAAACTTTAAAATGATATAGAGTGCTTTAAGCAGTGCTTTGTTGCGATTATGTTGCAACTTTTAACCACCATATTACGATTCTTTGTTATTGACAACATTATACATATTTAATTTAATTAACCCTTATAAACCTCATCGTGCGTACCAATAGCCACCGGAATAATTGTCTTATCCTTAACCATAAACTCAATGCTAATCCGATAGCTCATATTAATTGAAATAGAGTGTAAATCTTTAAGCTTTCCAGATAGTGAATGAATTCTAAGTGACGGATGAAAAGGATCAAGCTCCATCAGCTGGATAGTCTTAGCATACTGATTTTTTATATCAGCATGCTTTTTTAAAAACTTTACCACTCGCTTCTCATACGAAGGTGTAAAAATAAGCTGGTACATTAAAGCTGAGCTAAATGCTCATCAGCGCTCATCACCCTGCCCCTTCCTGCTTTAATTTCTGCTTTCGCTTCTAATAATGCAGTTTCAAGCTCACATTTACGCAAATAATTGTATCTTTCAAGACTTACTGTCACGTATTTAGATTTACCTCTAACAGTAATAATAGCCTCATCATTGTGCTGAAGTACATCATCAAATACACCCACTCCGCGAGTTTTAAGCTCATTTGCAACAATATTCATAACAACACCTTAAATAATACGATTAATAGTATTATATCAAAAAGTTAGACTTGTTCGCTAACATTTTGCGTGAATTGATAAAATTAAGGGGACACAATACTTACAATTAAGGGGACACCAATTAAGGGGACACAATACTTAATTATGTTAATACGTTTATCCATAAGCTTTTTGCCTATGTTGCAAATCAACAATTGCAACCAATACTCTTTCATTATCAATTAAGTAAAACAAACGATAACTGCCAATTCGATACCGATAATAACCCTCTAAACTGCCTTTTAATTTTTTAATGTTAGTACCAAAAAATGGATTCTCTCTCAATTGCGGATAGACAATTTGTACAATCTTACTATAAACTTTATCATCTATCTTTTTTCTAGTTTTGGAAAATGTTTTGGTTTCTGCAATCTGAAATTTAGACAATCGTATAATCTCCAGCTTTTAAATCATTAAAGCCGCCTTCTAAATTATCAAGTAACACCCTATCTTGTAAAATCTCTTTCATCTCAAGCTCATCGACATATTGATCTGTTAGCAAATATTGCATCGTAGCAAATTCGATAAAATTTGAAATGTTTCGCTTTTGTCCTTCTGCGGCCAGTTTAATGGTTTTGTAAATGTTATCATCAACACGCATAGTTACTGTCTTCATGCTATCACCTTTATTTGAATAAACATATAAACTATTATATTCAATTTTATTCAAACGTCAAATTGAAAACTAAAAATTAAAGAAATTAAAGGGACACAATACTTAATTATTTACTTTCGGCCCAGGCTTGTTTTTTCTAAGAACTCTGTCAAGCAGCCCCTCCGCAGTTTTTATAAAGCCCTCTTCTCCAAGTGGCCTGCCTGTGCGTGCATGTTTTTGTAGTTCGTCAACCTTATCACCTTTTGACAGCTTCAGGTAAAGCTTCCAATCATCAACCAAATCGAGTAATGGATTCGGGTCAATAATCCCCAGCTCATCTTTGCCAGATAGATGCGCATGAACACTGCTATATTTGTAATCCCAGGGATTTTTAACCATGCCAGCGGCTACAGGGTTAAGCTCTACATAAGCCGCCGCTCTAAGCAAATATGACTCATCCATGGGAAACGAAGCAAAACGCCCCTGCCATAAATAGCCCGTCCACTGCTCGCGGGTATTAATCATTTTTGTATAAAGCCTGTGCGTTTCACCAATTGCCTTTGCTAAAGACTCTTCAGCTTTTGGATTGACAATTAAATGCACGTGATTTGTCATTAAGCAGTAAGCCCAAATATCGACATTCTGCTTATCACAATTACGTTTTAGTTGTTGGAGGTAGTTGTGATAATCTGATTCTTGGAAAAAGACATCCTGACGCCGATTGCCGCGCTGGGTTATGTGATGTGGATATCCGGGAAGGACAACTCTTGCCAATCTTGCCATGGGTAAATTATAGCATGGCTAATAATTAAGTATTGTGTCCCTTTAATTAAAATCAGTGTGTAGCAACCAAAGACTTAACTTCTACATTAAAAATAAAGGGAGCAATATTGGACAATACTTCACTTTCTTTTTCTTTAGCGCGGTATAAATCAGAGCGTAATTGCAAATTAAGCCAAAAATCTTCAGAAGTGCCGAACACCTTAGCCAGTCTTAACGCGGTAGATGGTGTGATTCCTCTTTTTCCGTTAATGATTTCATTTACTCTCTGATAAGGCACCTTTAACATGGTAGCCAGCTCCGTCTGCGGGATACCCATTGGTTTTAAAAACTCTTCCAATAGCATTTCTCCAGGATGGGTTGGCGCTCGGTGTGTTGGTATTCTAATCATAATTAATCTCCACTTCTTAATGATAATCAATAATTTCTACATTGGTAGGACCTTGCTCGGTCCAAGTAAAGCAAATCCGATATTGTTCATTAATTCTTATACTATTTTGCCCCTGTCTTTTTCCTATTATTAATTAAAGGGACACAATACTTAATTACTCATTTGTGCCTAATGAATACGGAAACTTTAATTAATCCAATTCTCAACAACCAAACCGTCAACTCGTCTAAATTCTTTTTCATTGTTGGTTACCACAACCAGACCTTCGCTCGCTGCATGACCAGCAATATGCAAATCGTTAACACCGATTGGTGTGCCTTTTTTCTCAAGATCTGAACGAATAATAGCATAATGCTGTGCTGCTTTTGCTGTGTAATCAAGCACCTCTAAATGTGAAACAAAGTCTTCAAGAATAAGCCTGTTATTTTTAATTTGCTGAGATTTTTCAACCCCATGCATCAATTCTGCAAGCGTTATACTTGAAATAGCCAACTGACCGACATGTGCATTAAAAATATCCAATAGTTTGAGTGGCCTTTTTCGAATAACGTAGATACAAATATTTGTATCTAACATATACCTAATCATCAAACGACTCTCTTTTGCATTCTGTTTGTTCTGGACGCTCTGACATGAAATCATCAGAAACCTGCTTGGAACTCAAAAAGAAACCATCCCAGGCTGAATCAACTGGGGATATAACTCGATCCTTACCTTTAATACGCACAAACACTTTTTTAATAGACTCATCTAGACGCACTTCTGTTGGCAATCTTACCGCTTGGGTTTTATTATTTAGAAAAACTGTACTGATGGTCATAATATCGTTCAACTCCTTAATTAAATATACCTTAAGTATATACCAATTTGTTTAATTGTGCAGGAAAATTACTAATTTACAACGTTTAAATAATTAAGTATTGTGTCCCTTTAATTACTCAGAAGTAGGGTAATTAAATATCTACCTAATCTCGGTAAACACTTCCGGATGTTGTTCAACCACCCGAAGTAATGACTTAGCCGGACCTTTGGGTTTTCTTCTACCCTGCTCCCAGTCTTGAATAGTGCGAACACTAACACCCATCAATGATGCAAAAAATGATTGTGATAAATGCAACTTTTTGCGTATGTCTTGTGCAGGTGATGGCTCTGACAAGATTGATGTTCTTAACTCAACCTTACCTTTTTTATGTTGTTTTATTTCCTTTAATCCTTCAAGGATTTCAAGACCTATATCTCTATTACTCATTGTCAATCTCCTGTGCTATTTGTTTTAATATGCCGGCTTGAATAGTTACTCGTTCATTCTTAGTGTACAAAGTAAGCATCCATATTTCGTCATCTGCGCTCTTCCAGTAATAGATAACTCTAATGCCACCACTTTTGCCTTTGTTGCCTGTAGCCCATCTCATTTTTCTTACACCACCACTACCACGAACTATATCGCCAGACTTAGGGTGCGCCATTAGATATTCTTGTAACACCTGATATTCATCATCAGATAGATATTTATCTAATAGCTTTGTAAATAGGGATGTTTCAATAAATACCATGATATATATTATATTATACGGCAATGCCGTATATAGTCAACAACTTTAGCTGTCATTAACCTTTTTCATTAAATTTAGTGTCCAGTTTATTGGGGGAGGTTCACAATACTTAATTACTCATTTGCGCCCAATGAGTACAATAAACTTTAATAATTAAGTATTGTGTCCCTTTAATTCGCTATTACAACACTGGGATACCAAAAGCTTCTTTACCTTTAATGTCAATCTCATAGCCTAATGCTGACAAAACAATATCAATGGTTTTGATAGAGACAGTTGCAATCTCTCCGCGCTCTAAACGCCCATACGTTACACGGCTAATACCAGCCAAATCAGCCAAATCACTTTGAGTGAGTTTTGCCGCTTTTCTTAAGGTTTTAATGTTTGGTCCAATTTCGTGTAATTTCAACAGGAACCTCCTTATAGCTTGTTTAATCTAATGACAATTCCCAGGTATCAACCATCTTCAATCCAATATCTTCAAAGGCTTTATTATTTGCAATATAAGCTTTAAGTTTAACAATTGAGCCTTCTAATGCCTGAATACACTCATCATAAAATTGATTGGCTTTTGATTTTGATAAAAAACAACTTTGCAGACCAAATTTGATTAGCTCTTTTTTACCAAACCAAATCTTTTTGCCAAACATAGTTAGCGCTGGCTTGTCCTTATAAAAGTACACACAAGTATTAACAACATCATAAGACGGCGAAATTCTAATATTAGTCATATCAGCATCGTAAAGCACACCAAAGTTCTTTAAATGTGCATCGCCATTTTTTAACAAATAACTCATGACAATGGTTTTATATAGAGCCTTCATAGACTCATTTTTATTATCAACTACATCATAAATAATTTTAGCGACTTGCTCGTAGCTACCATTATATTTTTCTTGTCGATCTTTGCCCAGCAAGGTTAAAACTTCTTCAAATCCATAATATCCACCAGTTGATTGATCAATATTAAATCGCTCAACTAGCAAGAATTTATTGTTATCTGACAGGCGCACATTGGGTGTATTTACACCTGCAGCTTGCAACGCTTGCAAACAAAAATATTCATTTAACGCCAACTCTGAATATTCACTCCCCCAAGTTTTAATGATATACTCTTTGGTAGAAAGTGAATCTTTGTCATTAATGAGTGCCAGTGTTTTAGGTTGCACACCAGAGATTGCATTTTTACCTAAATAAGCCCTAACCAATTTAACAAAACTGTCTTCATCATCATTATGCAAAATATCTTCCAAATCAAATTCAGCAAATTCTTGAGATTTAATATTGCTTTGGTAAGTTAAGTGGCTTTCAATGTTATTACAAAGATAAGAAAATACAGAAAAATCATTAATCACGCCATATTGTTTAGATAAATGATTTTTTAACATCTCGAACAAATACCCCTCAGGCATATTCATATCAAAAATTGGATGTAGATGTTTAACCCGATGATAGGTAGATGGTCGGTATGGCATCGTCAATGATATTGGTTTGCAAACATCATTAGCATAGTTAAAGCCGTAAATATCTCTATCCTCTTCATAGAAAAGACTACCTACTTCTTGATTACTTACTTTAACTTTAATATTGTCCATTTTTACCTTTTATGATAATTATAGTTACCATTATATCGAAATTAACCATAAAAAGTAAATTATATTTAACATGAGAATTAAAAGATTAATAAATCTGATAGGAATACTGCTAAGCGTATCAAATCTGCACTGCTTTTATTATGTACGGGAGATATAACAGGTGAAGCACTACAAGGTTATTCTGACTTTTTCAAGGTGCGTGTTGGAAAATTTCGCTTGATACACACTACAGTTGACGGTGTGTTAATTGTTGCCATTATTGAAAAAAGAGAAACGGTTTATCAAACATTTAAGCATTTAATGGGAAATTCTGACTTTTTGAATAGCTAAAACTGATAAAAACATATTCAAATAAAACAGAAGGTTTGACCCCACTATTCATTGATCCGATTTATACAGCAAATCTGATATATCACATTGGGGTTTGAAGCCTGGAACGAGCTTAATCAGAAGCTCACGCAGCTTTGCTTGATCACATTTTACAATCGCATTTTGCAGCTCGTCTAATATTGGGCTTAATTCATGCCAAGTAAGTAACTCCTCCTGCGCACGCATAATCAATGGATTGTCCGTCTCACTGACATTATCACCAATTAGCAACTCTTCATACAGCTTCTCACCCGGGCGCAGGCCAGTATATTTTATCTCAATATCCCCATCAGGATGCGTCTCATCTTTCACCTCTAATCCACTTAAGCGGATCATCTTCTTGGCCAAATCATCAATACGCACTGGCTTACCCATGTCTAATACAAAAACATCACCACCTAGCCCCATCGCGCCCGCTTGAATCACCAACTCCACCGCCTCAGGTATGGTCATAAAATAACGAATCATATTCTCATCGGTTACCGTTAGCGGCCCACCGGCTTTAATCTGTTGTTTAAATAGTGGAATCACCGATCCACTAGAGCCCAACACATTGCCAAATCGCACCATAGTAAATTTTGTAGCGCTTTGTTTAGCGGCTAACGCTTGTAACACCAACTCAGCACTACGCTTAGTGGCGCCCATGGTATTTGTCGGGCGCACAGCTTTATCAGTAGAGATCAACACAAAAGTCTCAACGCCAGATTCAATCGCTACCTGCGCAGCACACAGCGTACCAAAGAGATTGTTATCAACCCCTTCAGTATTATTAAACTCCACCATTGGCACATGCTTGTAAGCCGCTGCATGATAGATAGTATCTACACCAAAGCGTTCAAATACATTGGCAAGTCTAGTTTTGTTATTAACACTACCCAATATTGGATAAATTACGGGGACATGTTCGCTAATTTCGCCGTTTAAATTAGGTACGTGTCCCTTAATTACAATCTCGCTCTGCTTTTGCTCTTTTAATTTAGCATTTAAAATTAACAATTCAGCATTAATCTCGTAGAGATTGTACTCACTCATCTCATACAAGACTAGCGCTTTTGGCTTTAAAAACACAATTTGCCTGCATAGCTCCGAGCCAATCGAACCGCCCGCGCCCGTGACCACCACCACTTTACCGGTTATATTCTTACCTAATAAGGCTTTATTAGCCTCTACCGATTCACGCCCAAGCAGGTCTTTAATACTCACCTCACGCAAATCACCAATACTCACCTTGCCTTCAGCCAATTCTGACACCCCCGGCAACATGCGCACCAACACAGGTTGCGGCTCTAATTGATTAATAATGTCCAGTCGTCTAGCACGAGAAGCTGACGGCATCGCAATCAACACCTCATCTACTTTCAACTTGCTAATAACACCCTCAATAGCATCAACTGAATAAACATTCAACCCTCTAATATGATTACCTTGCAACGCTTGAGCATCATCAACAAACCCAACAGGATTGTATTCACTAGAGTGCTCTAATGCCGACACCAACTGAACACCCGCATCACCTGCACCATACACCAGTACTTGCTTTTTATCGCTTTGGCTGTTTAATTTAAAATTAAACATTAGCCATTTAAAATTCGAATTTCCGCTGAGCAGAGCTCTAGCGAAAATTCGCACTCCGCCAATAACCAATAAAGACAACACCCAATTAATTAGTATGACTGAACGAGGAATACCGTCCACAGCCGCCATAAAGCCAACAACGCCCCACACTAACGCATAAAGAGACACCGCCTGTACAATTGCCCAAAGCGCTTTAAATCCAATATATCGAATCACCGCACGATACAAACCAAAGCGCAAAAAGATAACACTAGCAACCACTGGCGCACCAAATATCACCCAAGCTAAATCACTCTGTGGAAAATACCAATAACCTAATCGAATTGAGAATGACGCTAGTAATATTGACACAAGAACGACAGAATCAATCAGCAACATAATTAACTGTTTTTTAATTCTTGATAAGGTTAGCAACTGATTAATCAATGCGAAACTCCATCTCGCTTAACTACCTTTAAAAAAGTCATCCATAGAATTTTTATATCAAACCAAAAAGATTGACGGTTTAAATATTCTACATCTAAAGCCACCTTATCAGCAATTGATAACTCATCTCTACCATTAACTTGAGCCCAGCCTGTAATGCCTGGCAATAACTTATCCACATCTTTTTTAGAACGTAAAGCAATTAAATCATCTTGATTAAACAACGCAGGTCGTGGCCCGACAAAACTCATATCACCTTTTAAAACTGAAAATAATTGTGGAAGCTCATCTAAGCTAGAGCGTCGCAAAAAACCACCAATAAGAGATAAGTATACATCTGGATTATCTAATAAGTGGGTTGCTACAGCAGGAGTATCTGTCAACATTGATCTGAACTTAGGCATCTTGAATATTTTATTATTTTTACCAACTCTATCAGACCAATATAAAGCCGGACCTTTAGATGTTAAGCGAACAGCGATAGAAATTAATAGCATAGGCGCTACTAAAAACACAAAAATCACAATACCTAGCATTAAATCAAAAATCCGTTTCATTCATATCCTTTAAGGATTTTTCAGCTTTAAATCCTAGCGCCTCTAGTTTGGCAGAAGAGTAACACTCATCGCCTAGTAATTTATTAATTTTATATTTAATACGAGGACTCATCAGACTGGCAATATCGAAAAATATTTTTGGCACACTCCATTTTGGAACGGGTTTACCTATCACACCACACATCACATTATAAATCTCACGAGAAGAGTGCGGTACACCATCTGTTGCGATAAATATCTCCCCATTAGCTCGCTTCTCTTCAGCAACCAGTAAAATTGCTTGCACCAAATCATCTACATGAATCATAGAACGCCGATTACCTATTTCAGGTAAAGGCGGAAACCACCCCCTTTCAATTCCAGATAACATCGACTGCAAATTACCTTTCACATCAGGACCGTAAACTAAAGCGGGGCGAATGATTGAGACATGCATACCTGACACTCGACCTATCTCTAATAATTTCAATTCCGCTTCACGTTTCGTTTTTCCGTAAACATCTTCTGTCTCTTTCTGATCCTTCTCATTTGCACATGTTCCAATCGGTGGAGCTCCACCTGCCTTGACACTACTCACAAACACAAACTTCTTGACTCCCGACTTTACCGCAAGATTAGCTAATTGAACTGTCGCACCCACATTAACTTTATAGTAGAGGCCTGCAATCTTATCTGCATCACGCATATCATGGGAAAATCCAGCTAAATGAAAAACTGTATCTATTGAGTTTGAGCTAAACAACTCTTCTGGAATTGTATCTTTTAAAAAATCACAATAGATAGTGCGGTAATTTTTTACATGATCACGAGAAAGCACATGAACTGAATGCTCTAAAATTGTTAAATATTGTAAAAAACGTTGCCCAATAAAACCCGTCCCACCAGTTAATAATATATTCATATATAGCTTGAAAGAGATGAAACTATTTGCTTAGCTGCGTGATTAGAGGAAAACATTTTTTGACTCAAAAAATGTCCTCGTTCTGACATAGCTTTCAAATCATTTTCATTGTCTATAAGACCCTCTGCCAAATTTCGAAAATCATCAACTTCATTTCCTATATAGACACGACCTACATTTTCATCTTTAATAAGATCAACGAGATCGGTGCCTCCATTTATTCTAGCCAGAACTGGGAGTCCAGCTTGCATATAAGTAAGAAATTTTCCTGGAATATTATGAGACTTATGACGTGGATCAAGCGCTATCAAGCCAATATGGCACATACCTAACAAACTTGGAATTTCTTTCGAATCAATTTCATTATAAAATAAAATATTATCTAATCTTTTATCAGCTGTAGAGGCCTGTAAATTTTCAACCTCAGTCCCTCTGCCTACAAATAGAAAGCCTATATCTCGTCTATTTTTCATACTTTCTGCAAGATCGATAAGAATATCCATTCCTTGGGCGATACCCATATTACCAATATAAATAAAAATCTTCCTTCCGTTTAAACAGGTATCTGTCAATGAGATACTTGTTTTTTGACTATGCGCTAGCGACAGCCAATTATTTAGCACCTCAAGCTTCCTATTAGGCCTCTTCACCCAATTTTCTAAATATTTAAGGTTTGACGATGTTTGCACGCCAATAATGTCAGCTACAGAATACTGGTATTTTGCTACTAACTTGAATAAATAATAAATCGGGCCTTTTTTTAAAATACCTAAATCCAAGGTCCACTCTGGAAAAATATCTCGTAATATAAGATAGGCGGGACAATTAGATGAGCTCTTAAGAGCTTTCACCACAGGTCCAAAAAAAATTGTTGGCGAATACCAAATAATCGCATTTAATTCTTTTATTGGAAAATTACTCTTACGAATCCTATATAGGATAATAAAAGGCAATAATATTTCATTTATTCCTCGTTTAATATTACCAACATCTACGGTTTTAAATGCTGACAATCGAAACACTTGAACACCATCAATTATTTCACTAATACATGCTTTGTGAAGACCCTCTGAAGGAACAATCACTATTGGCTCATGCCCAAGTATCAGCAACTCTTGAGCAAGATCTCTCATTTGCACTGCACAAGAAGAGCGCAACGGAGGATAGTGAATGCTGATCAATGCAATTTTCATTAATTAAACATTTAGATTCTATTTATTGTTTATTCTCTACGCTTGAAAACCCTACCATAACTAAAAGAAATTTGTAATCTGGCTACGTATTGAATTAATAACAACAGAGGATGGTGAATGATCTTCTGCAAAGTCATATTTTACAGACCAAGGCAAGGAAACTGCAGTTTCAACAGATTCCACAATATTATTTAAGTCCATACCAGAAATAATTGTGGCACCACTCTCAACTGTTTCTGGGCGCTCTGTAGCCATACGAAGACTCACATTTGGAACCTTATAAAATAGACCCTCTTCTGCAGCTGTTCCAGAATCAGAAACAACACAAAAAGACTCTTTTAAAAGATGGTTAAAATCATAGAAACCTAAAGGATCCATAATCCTTACTCCTTTTGGAATTTCAAAAGATGTTAATTTACTCTTAGTGCGTGGATGCATAGGATAGATAACTTCACGCTTAAAACGCTTTGCAATACGCCCAGTTGCTTCAATAATTTTATGAAGATATTCAATATTGTCGACATTTTCGCTACGATGGGCTGTTACAAGTATATATCCTTTCGATTCTAGTCTCAATCGAGTAAGAATATCACTATTATTGATTTGCGGTGTAAATTCTCTCATAGCCTCAAATGTAGTATTACCCGTACAAAATATCTTGGATGGATGGATATTTTCTCTAATTAAATTCTCTCGATGATACTGATTGTACGGTAATAAAACATCACTCATATGGTCTATTAAAATACGATTACGCTGCTCAGGCATTCTCCTATCCCAGGCGCGCAAGCCTGCCTCCATATGAAACACTTTTATCCCCTGATTTACAGCAGGCATAATTGATAGGCCACTATACGTATCACCAAGTATTAAAAGTGCATCTGGCTTGACTTTTTTCATCAATTCATCTGATTTCTTTACTACATCCGCGACTTCTGCACCATAGCTAGATGTATCAATTCCCAATTCATAATCTGGCGCTCGAAGTTGTAAATCCCGAAAGAAAAAATCTTTTAACTCGGGAGTATAATTCTGGCCCGTATGAACCATAACATGTTCAAAATTAAGGTCATCAAGTTTTTTCAATGTTCCCCACATCTTAATCATTTCTGGACGCGTTCCAAATATTGACATTATTTTCATACAATTACTCCTGTTAGTTGTTCAATTGACAATAAACTACCCGTTATACTGTAATCTTTCTTATTCAGTTTCAGGATAAATTTTTACTTGTGGCAGGGGTAAAATCATACGTCCACCAGCCTTGATATAATTTTTATTACGTTTAAGAATTTCATCAAAAAAGCTCCAAGCAAACACCAAGACGTAATCCGGGGCACTCTTCCCTAACAAAATAGAACTAGGGAAAATTTCTAAATGTGATCCGGGTGTAAAGAATCCAGTTTTTGCGGGAGCATCATCAATCATATAACTTACAAGATCTTCTGTTATCCCACAATATTGAATCATTGTATTGGCTCGACCAGAAGCACCATAACCAGCAATAGTTTTCCCTTCTGATTTTATTTTTTTTAATAAAAAAATTAAATCTTTCTTTGTTGCAGCTACACCATTAGCAAACTCTTGAAAACTCCAAAATTTATCATAACCCTTTGTTCGTTCTTTTTCTGCTAATAATTTCACTGCATCTGAAACTGTTAGAGCGTGCTTACTATGCTTTTTACTTACATAGAAACGTAATGAGCCTGCATGAATTGAAATTGATTTTATATCAAAGACAATCATATCATAACGCTTAAAATGCTCGATTGCTGACAGCAAAGAATAATAAAAAAGATGCTCATGGTAAATCATATCATACTGCATCTCTTCAATAACCTTGCCTAAATAATGAACTTCAAAAACAAAGACTCCATTATCACTTAATGCGCTTTCTACCGCGCGTGTTGTGCCTTGAATATTTGGGATGTGAGCATAAACGTTGTTAGCCATAATCATGTCAACTTGACCATATTCCGATACAATTTCTTGTGCAATTTCTTCAGTAAAGTAACTATTTTTAATCGTGACACGATCGTCATTTATACTAGAAACCACGTTTTCAGCTGGATCGACCCCAATTACGTTCTTGATTCCTTGATCCGCCAAAGGTCGTAAAAGAACCCCGTCATTACAGCCAAATTCTAAAACAGTAGCTTCAGATGGATTTAGAAATCTATCGGTTACCTCCTGAGCATAGTCACAAAAATGATCACGTAAAGTTTCAATGGATGAGGAAAAATAGAAGTAGTCCTGAAACAAAGTTTCAGGCGCAATTATATCTACAACCTGGACCGCAAAGCAGTCGTTACAAAAACATACACGCATCGGAAACTTCTGCTCATTTGTAAAATTTTCTGGTTTAAGAAAACCTCCAGCAAGGGCAACTTCACCAAAATCCATGATTAGATTCATATTTGACTTGCCACAAAAGGCGCAAATAAATTTCGTATTTTGTTTATTAATCATAATTAAATAGTAATATTAATTTAGGTCTTTATTTATAACTCAAATACTCTTAAGTTCTTTTTTAATATAATCCAAATTAAGCAATAACTCCTTTACCTGCTTAATATTAAGCCGCTCTGTATTATGTGATGTATAGTCATCAAGCTGCGAAATAACCTGCTCTCCATCGCTAAAGTACTTTGCATAATTTAAGTCTCTATCATCTGAAGGTATCATGTAATAATCTTTTAAATCAACAACTCGAGCCATTTCTTCACGAGAAATTAAAGATTCATACAGTTTCTCACCATGACGAGTGCCAATAATCTGAACTGCGCTCTTGCTATCAAAAATTTCCTTTAATGCTTGCGCTAAATCTTCAACCGTTGAGGCTGGTGACTTTTGTGCATAAATAGCACCCTGTTCACCATGTTGATAAGCATATAAAACCAAATCAACAGAGTCATCTAATGACATTAAAAACCGCGTCATCTTAGGATCAGTAACAGTTAGTGCTCTCCCCTCCTTTAACTGTGATACAAACAAAGGGATAACCGAACCTCTAGATGCCATAACATTACCATATCGAGTTGCACAAAAAATCGTCTCGCCTTTATTTTGCATTCGAGCCTTTGAAATCATACATTTTTCCATCAATGCCTTAGACATTCCCATAGCATTAATAGGGTAAACCGCTTTGTCAGTACTTAAAACCACAACACGCTCAACATTATTGGAAATCGCCGCATTCATTACGTTATCTGCGCCCAATATATTAGACTTTACAGCTTCAAGTGGATAAAATTCACACGAAGGAACTTGCTTAAGTGCTGCTGCATGAAACACGTAATTTACACCCTTCATTGCTTGATGGATACTATCGTAATCTCTCACATCCCCTATGTAAAACTTTAGCTTATCATTGTTCAGCTTAATCCGCATTTCTTCTTGTTTTTTCTCATCTCTACTAAATATACGGATTTCTCTGACATTAGTTGATAAGAACCTCTTGAGAACTTTTTTTCCAAAGGATCCAGTGCCACCAGTAATCATTAATACTTTATTGTCGAACATTTTTAATTCCTCCAGGATTATTTATTGATATGCATGCATTAATTTAACTAACAATTGCCAATCAGGAGTAGTATACCCCGTGGCAATTCGAAATCTATCTGCATTCAAAGAGCGATCGATAGATATATTTTTGTCGGGTAAAATTTCGATTTCCTTACCATACACATCAGCAATTAACCGTAGCAAATCACACTTTGAAATAGGGTTGGATGCAATGTGGTAAACACCAAACAAATCTGGTCGAGGAATCACAATATCTCTGACTATCTGAGCCAAAGCAACTGATGGAAATCCAGAAAAAATAGAATTACTGAAACATTTGCAACTTTCTTGTTGTGATAAAAACCAACTTAGTAAGCCATTACCCCTCTGTAACTCATGTCCAATAATCGATGTACGTATAGAAATTGAATGTGGGTACTGAACTTCCCCAATAAACTTTGTGACTCCATAAAAGTCTTGTGCATCAAAAGCATCGCTCTCCAAATAGTTGCCTTTTGCTCCTGAAAAAACACCATCGGTACTCATATGAATCAACCGAGCACCGATATCGCCACAAAGCTTAGCTAACTGGTGCGGCAATAAGGCATAAATCGGAATCATTAACAATGGGTCCGACTTTATTAGTAATGGCTTCCCTAAAGAAATACAATTTATCACAATATCAGGATGAACTTTTTCAAAAACATCAACCAGGCAGCTGTGATTTGTGACATCATCACACCGTACTAAACGGTCTGTAATCTTTCGATCAAAAAGTTTTTTTACTTTTTCAGAACGAATTGTCCCAAAAACCTCTAAACCGCTCTTTTCGCTAAGAATCCGAACCATTGCGCTGCCGAGCATGCCACTTGCCCCAAACACAAGCACTTTCATAAGAGTTTATTCACCTTTTCAATTGACTCACAGATTATACCATCCCATGACTTTAAGTTTTTGCCTACGAGATCATCCCTTTTAACTCGTAACACTGAGCCACTTATATTTGGAATTGAAATTTGATCATAAATCTCATTTATCAACAATTCTCTATGAGGCCCAATATCAGAGATATACGACTCATCTGCAAAAATCACGCCCTCTGAAGCTGCATTAAATGAATTTTCTATAAGAGTTGTTGAAATGTAATATTTCGCTTTTCTCAAATATTCTATTACGCGACTTTGCTTTAGCACACCCGTCGCTATTACATCGTCTTTGTTTAAAAGTTCTTGTGGTATAGTTTCTTTATTTCCAATTAGAATCAATTTTAATTGTTTATTCTTCTCCCTTAATGTTCTGAATATATGGTATGAATTTATAAGAGCTTTATATTTTTGCGTACCAACAACAACCGCAGTGTCGTCTTTCTCCATTGCACTCTTATTGTGTAAGTAAGATATTTCATCATCACTGCCATTTATTGATAGCGACAACTTTTCTGGAGCTTGGTTTTTTATTAAGCCCAATGAGTTATAGGACTCAGCTGAGATAATATCTGCATTTTTATAGTTATTCTTTATCTTTTGACCAAGCATTTTAAATTTAATATATCGATCAAAAAAAGAAAGCTCGACACCTTTTGAGTTAAAGGGCAATACATTACTCATGTGAAACCAGTTTACTTTCCCAAACGAAGAGTAAACTGGAATTCCATATGAATAATACAGATCGGGAACTCCAATCTCTTTTTTTATATCAGATAAATAATCACAATCCTTAAATAATCTTTGGGTGCGCGTTTGCAGCACAACAAAGTACTGGTTATTTGGAAATTTTTTTATTAAAAATTCACAATTTGGGTGAATTATGAAGCGTGCACCTCCTTTCTTATGAAACCATTTTGTATACTCATGTAAACGTTTTAATCCTCCACCCGTTCGTGTGACTGCAAAGTTAAAAAGCAAGCTATATTTAACCATCATGAGTCGTCTTTATTAGTAACTCGATCCACTTTGATTGAACATGCAAATTGCCGCACAGCTTCATTCACGGAGTCAATTGGTTCAAAGCCATAATCACTGAGCTTCTTCGAATTATAAGTACGATTCATATGAATATCATTGCGTTTCATAAATTTAAATAATAATGCTTGTAAAATTTTAGGAAGAATTATATAAGGAAATTTAGTGCAATTTAAGCCTAATTCATCTAATAGAATTTCTTTAATCCTTTGGAAATTATTATCGACATCTTCATCTGCAGAAACTATGAAAATATTACCATCTAATTGTTTAGTGGAAAGAGCTAGATGTAACAAAGCTGCAACTACGTTACGAACTGGAACAAGATGCATAGGCATCTTGCCTAATACACATGTTTTTAGATAATTACTAAATTGACTTCCATACATAAGAGAGTGAGCTAATTTAAGTAAATTTTTTCCGCCACAACCCACTATCGCAGTTGGACGTAGAATTCCAATATCAACTCCTTGTAACGATTCACTTAAAATTACATTTTCAAGAGCTATTTTTACCTTCTCATAAGGAGTGGTAGGATTGCATAATGTTAATTCATCCACATAATCAGCTTGAATATTTCCAGCTACAGCAGCTGTAGAACAATGTACTAACCTTGATACTTTTGAAAAGATGCACGCTTCAACAATACTATTTATCAAAGTGATGTTACTCACTTCATCGTTGTCTTTTATGTAGGTCAAATTAACCACAACATCACCCTCTGAAAGAATTTCAATAAGCGACAAAGTATTCATTGTATCAACCTTAACCCATACAACCCCAGTGGCGATCTCGCTTACACCTTTTGGTATCTTTCTAGCTACTGCCTTAACTAATATCTCACCATTCAAACTATTAACGAAAGCCTTTCCCAGGAAACTATTTGCACCCAAGACAACTATAGAACTCAAAACAGAGGTGGCCCCATCTGTCTGAACAGGTAAAACCGAATTATAAGTGGAACCCTGCATGATGGTTATGCTGCCAACTGTTGTGGCAGGTGGTTATAGTAAAACGTATCCGGTGGTACTCGGTCAAGACTGGAGTGTGGACGTCTTTGGTTGTAGAGATCGATATATTTTCCAATTGATGCTCTGGCCTCTCTCACAGAGTCATAGGCCTTGAGATAGACCTCTTCATACTTGATGGTTCGCCAGAGGCGTTCCACGAAGACGTTATCCCTCCAGCTCCCTTTGCCATCCATGCTGATACGGATGTTGTTATCCTTCAGCTTGTTGGTAAAGGCATCGCTGGTGAACTGACTCCCCTGGTCAGTATTGAAGATCTCTGGAGCATCGTAGCGTGACAGCGCCTCCAGACAGAAGCTGGTATCCATGGTGTTGGAGAGCCTCCAGGAGAGAACTTTGCGGCTATACCAGTCGACTACGGCAGTCAGATAGACAAACCCTTTGGCCATCGGGATATAGGTGATGTCCATCGCCCAAACCTGATTGGGACGATTGACCTCAAGGTGACGTAGCAGATAGGGATAGATCTTATGGCCCGGATGCTTCTTGCTGGTATTGGGCTTGCGGTAGAGCGCTTCAACTCCCATCTTTTTCATCAGGGTGGAGACATGCTTTCTGCCGACATTTTCTCCATCCAGTCGAAGGGTGTCACGCAACAATCTGGCGCCGGCAAATGGCATCCCCAAATGGAGCTTGTCAATCTTCCTCATCAGCCGTAGATCCCGTTCTGAGGTGGGACGTGGCTGGTAGTAGAGACTGCCTCGGCTGAGGCGCAATATCTTCGCCTGCCGAGATAGAGATAGTTTGTGGTCACGGTTGATCACCTTTTTGCGCTCAGCAAACCCGCTTTGGTGAGCGCCCCCTCTAAAAAAATCATTCTCTAGCGTTAACTGCCCGATCTTGGCGTGAAGTGTCTTTACATCAACGGGTGGATCTTCTGGCTTTGACCCTTTCTCAAATACATCGGCTGCTCGATCCAGTAACCGCCTCTTCCAGTCGGTAATCTGGCTGGGAGAGACATCGTACTTCTGTGACAGCTCAACGGCAGTCATCTCCTCCTTGGCAGCCTCTAGTGCAACTTTCGCCTTGAAGGCGGGTTGGTGATTTCTACGCGGTCTTCTACTCATGGTTTTCTCCTGATCTTGGGGCAATAGTGCCTGATTAGTCAGCAGGTTTTCCACTTATCGGCCTGTTCAGATTTCTGGGGCCACCTCTTTTCATTGACATACAACATATTATCATGTTTTTATGCTTCTAAAGTTATCTAGACCCTAAATTTTTTTTGATATACATACAGAAAAGAAGTTGCAATTCCATAATATATAAATACAACTGGAGATCTTACAGAAAATGTAATACTCACAACCGCCAACATGCCAATAATAAGCATATTTTTCTTTTTCTGATCAATGCTGTACGCTAAATACTTTATGGGCCATATCATTGCAAAAATAAAAACTATTGTTCCTATTATTCCTGACTCATGTAAAGAGCGTATAATTTGCGAATTAGGGTTGGCAATACTAATGTCGCCAGCAATGTATAAATTATTCACTGCAGATGCAGACCCCAAACCGGATCCAAAGAGTACAGGCAACAAGTTGAAATTTCTAATTTTATTAATTAAATCATATATAGGATAAATACTACTTTGCTGAACTTTTAACAAATAAGGGAGCTCATCTCCAGATTCGAGAATTTGCCACGCATCTATCATATTAGACGAATAAAACGACACTCTCTCAAACAAAAAGCTAAAAATTAGCAAAAACAGTGAAATCAATATAACCTTTACACTAATAATTCTAGAAAGAAATAATAAAATAATAAAATATATTAGCGCTAAAAATACTGACATGCTTTTTGTTAGAAATAAGGCTGTTATTAGTAAAAACAAGAACCATTTTTTTTGATTAATATTATGATATTGACAATATATGATATACATTGAAATACTAAATACAATATACACAGCAGCCTGTCTAGGCTCTCCAGCAAGACCATGAAATCTACTCCCTACATGTATTTCATCGAAAATATGACGATAAACAAGGTCTATATCCAAAAACTCTGCAAATATATAGTCTACATAACCAATAATAAGAAAAGCAATTAATAAAAATTTCCATGCCGAAAAAAGGTAATGAAAATCACTCTTAGTCTGCAACAAATATCTGGGTAAAATTGCAAAATATACAATATAGAAGCCAATAATAAAATATTCAAACAATATTCGAGGTAAATACGGATGAACCTCTGTGAAAAATGCAGGCACCC
>JAHZJR010000113.1 GCA_022600805.1 Pseudomonadota bacterium | reverse complement strand
TCGCGTCCATCGACATGGCCGAAGAAGGTGGGTTCGACCACGCCGTAGCCCAGCAGCCGTTGAACGGTTTCGGAGTACTGCGCGGCGCAGTCCGGCGGAACCGCCAACACCATGTTCTCGACCTGACGCAACCAGGGCTGGAAGTAGATAATCGAAATGCCCGTGCGAGTCTGCGTTGAGGTGTTGGCACCACCACCGTGATACACCCCGCCGAGCCATACCAGCGCCGACCCCGGATCGAAGGTCACACTGGTGATCTCGTGGGCCTGGGGTTTGCGGCCCTCCTCCCATCTGTGACTGCCCGGCACCAGCAATGTCGAACCGTTCTCCGGCGTGTACGGCGATAGCGCCCACATCACCGAAAGGCTCCAAGGCGGGCGGGGGCGGGCAACCCCGGCCAAATCGTCGTCGGCGTGGAGAGATTGTGCAGACTCGCCGGGATGGATACGCGTGGCCTGGCATGCCGCGAGAACCGCGGACGGGGCCAAATGCGTTCTGATCAGCTGGATGATTGCGGGGTGCTCAACGAGCTTCGCCACGATCGGAAACTTGGCCAGAAGCGAATATATCCGCTCGGTGCGGCGGCCCTCAAACTCGTTGCGGCCCCATTGATCCTGGGTGAACTGCTCGTCAAACACTGCGGTGACTTCAGCGAGAACTTCCGGGGGCAGGAGATCCGTGAGTAGGCAGTACCCCTCGCTGTGCAGCTGGTCGAGGTCACGCTCGTGGACGGCGTCAGTCATGTTTGACATTATTACAATATGTCAACTCTACGGCAACTTTCACCCTCGCCTGCGCTGGCGTGGCACTACGGTTGAGATCGATGTACGCCGAGCGAAACCCCGCACCGAGGCCATGGCGCGCCGATCCGGACACTGCCAACTACGTTCGGGCCAAAAACGACATCTTGCGTGCTGCGGAGCGTGTGATGAACCGAGTAGGCATCACCGGCCTACGAATCGGTCAGGTTGCCGACGAGGCCGAATGTACCCGCCAGAACGTGCATCGCTACTTCGCAACCAGGCGAGATCTCGTCGAAGCCGTCCTGGCGCATCGCAGTGCCCGCCTGGCGGAGGCGGTGGCAAAACAACTCAAGGGTGAAGGCAAGCCGCTTGACCGGCTTGTCGAAGGGATCATCGCCGCCACTGACATCGCTGCGGGGGATCGCCATCTCCGGTCCTACTACTCCGGGGCCTCCGCGGACCGGATGCTGCATTTCATCACGACCTCGACTGAGCTTCGAGAACGGGTAGCGGCGAACATCGACGGAATTGTCGACGAGATCGGCCTGCGTCACCAGGGGGCGATCTCCGGTTCTGAGCTCACGGAATGGTTCTTTCGGATTTTTGTCAGCGAACTTGTCTGGGTGCTGACGACACAAAGAAGCCTCGAAGAACGCCGCAGAAACCTACGGATCCTCGTGGCAAGCCCACTGCCACAGTCGGTCCAATCCGCCGCATATCTGGAAGGTCAACCCGAAGCTCCCCAATCATGACTCCAACCTCTGGCCAACTCTGAAACCGCAAAGCAGGTCTGAAGGTCGCCTGTTCGCTGGATTCTGCGCCCGATGGGGCAGTCCGATGCGGACGGGGGCTCCAAAGAACTGTACTTGACAGTACAGTTATGCCAGGCGAGACTGGCCAACAGCGCACCAGGGCGGTGTGAGATCGAGAGGGGCCGCGATGCGGGCCGAACCCGGAGACATTGTCGGCCCCACTCAGCTGTGCACGATCAAGGGTGCCAAGGTAGTCATCCCCGATCCGGAAAAGATTGTGCACCTTCAGTTTCGGCGATTTGCGGGCTGTCCGATCTGCAACGCGCACCTGCAGTCGGTGAGCAAGCGGCACGCCGAGATCGATGCAGCCGGAATCAGGGAAGTGGTGCTGTTTCACTCCACCGCTGAGGAACTGGCCACCTACGTCGATGACATGCCATTCGACATCGTCGCCGATCCAGACCGGGTGCTTTACCGCCGATTCGGGGTGGAGACCGCGCTTCGATCAATCGCCGATCCACGCTCGGTGACCCCGATCCTCAGGGGCATGACTGATCGCTCCCTGGTCGGCAAGCTGCGACTGGCAGCGGGCATGCGCAGCGCGCACGGCGGCCATCTCGGTCTTCCTGCAGACATCCTGATCGACACGGACGGCGCAGTCATCGACGCCAAGTACGGCAAGCACGCCGGGGACCAGTGGTCCGCCGATGAGCTGCTCTGCCGTGCGGGAGCGCGGCGCTGAGCGCCGGGGCGGCAAAGCCGCTACCGGTCACCGAAAGGGGGCGGCGTGCGCGCGCCGAGATCGTAGATGCCGCAGCCACTCTCATCTATCAGCGCGGAGTGCGCGCGACTACTCTTGATGATGTACTCGCCGCTGCGGGCTGCGGGAAATCCCAGCTATACCACTACTTCGACGACAAGGCTGACCTCGTCGGAGCCGTCATCGACCGTCAGTCGGAGTTCGTGCTGGCCGCCCAGCCGGCGCTGTTGGACATCGACTCATGGGCCACTTTCGACCAGTGGCTGGGCGGGATCGTGCACATGCACTCAGCCCCGGGCGGGCCGTTCGCCTGTCCGCTGGGAACGCTGGCCGCCGAGCTGAAGAACGACCAGGCCTTCCGGCCCCGGCTTGAGGCTGCTTTCGGGCGTTGGGTAACCCAGCTTGCCGAGGGCCTGCGTGCGATGCGGAATCGAGGTGACCTCGTCGCCGACACCGACCCTCAACGACTGGCCGCCAACGTCATTGCCGCACTGCAGGGCGGGATGCTGCTGGGCCGGGTATGCGCCGACATCACTCCGATTCTTGATGCCGCCGACGCCGCGCGGGCCCGGCTTCGACGTCAGCGCCGCGATTCGGCCGAACAACCGTTCCACACCCACCGATGAAAAGGAGCTCCACCATGGATGTACTGCGGACCCCCGAAGAACGATTCGCCGACCTTCCTGACTTCCCCTTCGAGCCGCGCTATGTGGAGGTTGATTCTGGCGACGGCGCGACCCTGCGGATGCACTACCTCGACGAGGGCCCTGCAGACGGCGAGG
>JAHZJR010000034.1 GCA_022600805.1 Pseudomonadota bacterium | reverse complement strand
TGTCATATGTTAAAAAATAGAATTAATCGAACGTTCATTGAAATACTGAAATCTATCAAATATGGATCTTTAAATCTTACTGATTATGATGGAAGAGTTCATACATTTAAGGGTAACAACGACGGTCCCAATGCTGAATTAACGCTTCATTCCAATAAAGTTATTTCAAATATGGTTTTTAGGGGTGATATAGCATTTGCTGATGATTATAGGAATGGGCTTTGGGATAGTCAAGATCTTTCTACTTTGATCGAATTTGGTTTAGTGAATCATAATGAACTTAATCAATTTATTTTTGGCTCCAAGATTCAGCAAATAATCTCTAACTTTTCATACTTTTTCAAAAAAAATACAAAATCTGGAAGTAAGAAAAATATTCATGCCCACTACGACTTAGGTAATGATTTCTATCAATTGTGGCTTGATTCGACTATGACTTACTCTTCTGCATTATTTTTAGAAGGTAAAGAAAACTTGTCAGATGCCCAGAATAATAAATATGATCGAATTATTGACCGAATTGGCAATGGAAACAAAGAAATACTTGAGATTGGTTGTGGTTGGGGCGGTTTTGCTGAGAGAATTAAAAACACAACACAACATCGGCTTGATGGAATAACCATTTCTAGGGAGCAATTACATTTTGCAAATAATCGGTTAAAAAATTCTTCTCGTACAGCGCTGAATTTCTGCGATTATCGAGATATCCAAAAAAAATACGATGCTATTGTTTCCATAGAAATGTTCGAAGCAGTAGGGGAAGAATACTGGTCATCATATTTTTCTCAAATTAAAAAGTCTTTAAAGCCAGAAGGTAAAGCTGTAATACAAACAATTACTATTGATGATTTTTATTTTGAAAACTACCGAAAAACAGGAGATGCAATTAGGAGTTTTATCTTCCCTGGCGGCATGCTTCCTAGCCCTGAGGTTTTCAAAAAAGAAATCGAAAAAGTGGGGCTTAAGATTACTGATCAACATTTTTTTGGTTTTGACTATGCCAAAACTCTAAATCATTGGCTAGATAATTTCAATATAAAATCTAATGATATAAGGGCACTAAACTTTGATGAGCCTTTTATGAGATTATGGAGATACTATCTTTGTTCATGCATTGGTGCATTTAAAGCTCAAAGAACAAATGTCATGCAAGTTGAATTGCAACATGCATAAAAGAGCTGGCTATCTGTTAATTTTATTTTCCGTTATCTCTTTCAACTCTCTATCTTCAGAAAAAATTCTTAAAGATTACCTCAGTGATTATTACCAGCTCGGAACTGGAAAACTGTCTATTTTTTTTATCGATATCTATGACATAAGCTTATTTTCTCAAACAAAAGGTTATTTAAAAGATAAGCCATTCGCCATCGTAATTAATTATTTAAGAGACCTCAAAAGTTATCAGATTGTTGATAGGTCTATCGATGAAATTAAAAGAATGTCCAGCGCCTCTAGAGATGAGCTTGAGAATTACAGATCTATCTTGACAAGCCTATTTCCTGATATATACAGTGGTGACCAATTAATTGGCATTAGAACAGAAAATAATGATGGTGTGTTTTTTTACAATAAAAAATCGATTGGGGAAATAAATGATGAAAAGTTAGTAGATAGTTTTTTTGATATTTGGCTTTCAGAGAAAACCTCTCATCCCGAACTTAGGAAAAAATTACTAATGAGTTATGAGTAATCAATTAGTTAATAAAATTAGTCTAATAAAGTATGCCCTTTTTGGTTTTACTATAGCCTTTGGAAGTCTTCCAATATATCTACATTCTCCAGAATTCTATTCTAGTGAATTTCAAATTTCTATTACTCAAATTGGCTTCACTCTCTTGGTTTTAAGACTCATAGATGCCTTTCAAGATCCGCTTATAGGGTATTTGAGTGATATGTATTCTAAATTTAGGTCATTAATAATTATTTTGGGTGTTGTTTTGATGAGTATTGGGTTTTTTATGCTTTTCAATCCAATAACCAGTCCCAATATTATTTGGTTTGGATTCTCAGTTTTTATTGCCTCAACCGGTTTTAGTATTGCGGCGATTAATTATCAAGCAGTTGGCGGATTATGGAAGTCTTCATCCACTGATAAAACGATCATAACTTCTTGGAGAGAAGCATTTGCATTAATTGGAATACTAACTGCATCAGCTCTTCCAGCCCTTTTAGGAAGTCAAGAAAATGCTCAAGAAGCATTCAGAAACTTGGTATTTATCTTCATACCAATTATGATTATCACAAGTATTGTGTTTTACAAAACAACTCAAAATATTCCTCTCGTCAAACCTAAACATAAATCTATCAAAACTCTGTTTAAAAATATCCAGAGATGGGATTATCAATTTTTAACCTTATTTTTTATAAATAATCTCGCAAGTTCAATACCTGCAGTTTTGGTGATTTTCTTTATCAATGACAGAATAGGTGCTGAGGGAATGACAGGATTATTTTTAATTCTTTATTTTTTAAGTGGTGCTCTATGTATGCCACTGTGGAATAAATTAGCTAAAAAATTGTCTAAATTCTATGCATGGTCGTTATCAATTCTTTTAGCCTCTATAACTTTCATATGGGCAGGTTTTTTATCACTAGGTGATATCCATGCTTATGCAATCGTTTGTGTTTTGTCAGGAATTGCTTTGGGAGCCGATCTATCTATTCCTCCATCAATCCTTGCCGATCGAATTAAATCTTCGAAAATAGAGGGCCTGGCTTCAATGTATTTCTCTTCATTGACCTTTCTGTCTAAATTTGCATTAGCATTAGCCACTGGAATTACTTTGCCACTTTTAGGCTTTTGGGGATATGAACCTGGTAATATTAGTAATTATGAAGTAACAGAGTATCTAAGTTATACATATGCATTCATACCTTCTGTTATAAAATTACTCGTTGGAATGACTTTATTCTCACTTGTAAAAAATCGAGTTGACTGGAGATATTAAATGAAAATTGGAGTATTAATTATGTCTATCCTAGCTTTTCTAACGGGTTGCAATAGTATTAAGGGTGATCAATATCAAGAATTAAATCCGAAGTTCTCACTTGAGCAGTTCTTTAGTGGAAAGATTAAAGCCTGGGGAATTATCCAGGATTACTCTCAAAATATTACTGCTCGCTTTGAAGCTGATATGGTGGGTACCTGGTCAGGTAATAAAGGGGTGTTAGATGAGGTCTTTACTTATTATGACTCTGACAGAAAACAAGTTAGAAAGTGGGAAATTACTAAGATTGACGATTTGAATTACACGGGTACTGCTGGTGATATTATTGGAACAGCGGCAGGAAAGAGCTTTGGTAATGCAATCAATTGGACTTATGAAATGGATGTGCCAGTTGAAGACAAGTCATATCGCTTAAAATTTGATGATTGGATGTGGGCAATGGATGATGGAAATGTGGTTATCAACCGATCCTACCTTAAAAAATTTGGAATAACAGTTGCTGAAATAACCATCTTCATGCAAAAGCAGTAATGAAGAATATCTGGATTATTGGCGCAACTGCCGGAATCGGCAAATCTCTTGCTGAATTATTTGCATCTCAAGGGCATAATCTGGCAATCTCAGGGCGTAATGAGAAAGGAATTAATGGGTTGTTGTCTTCACTTCCTAAGGCTGACCACCTTGGCGCTCCAATGAATGTATGTAATGTTAATGAAATTCAAAAAGCCAGTAAAGCTATCTTTAATCATTGGAGCAAAATTGATCAAATAATATTTCTTGCTGGAATATATCAACCTATGAAAATTGATGAATTAGATCTGAAACTGGTTAAAGATATTATTGAAACGAATCTTATTGGGGCAATAAATTTGACGAATGTTATTCTCGATGATCTTATTTCGATGGGCAATGTTCAGTTCTCTTTTTGCGCAAGTGTTGCTGGTTATAGAGGCCTGCCAAACTCTCAACCTTATGGAGCCTCTAAAGCCGGTTTAATTAATTTTGCTCAATCACTCAATGTGGAGTATGGAAAAGAAGTTGATATTAGACTTATCAATCCAGGTTTTGTTAAAACACGTCTGACTGATAAAAACGATTTTGAGATGCCAATCATAATTTCAGCAGACCAAGCCGCAAAATATATAGACAAGGGGTTAAACTCCCAAAAATTTGAAGTACACTTTCCTAAAAAGTTCAGTTTAACTCTTAAGCTATTGAATTTATTACCAACAAAACTTTATAACAAAATCGCAAGGTCATTAATACAGTGATTTTTGAAAATACTTACACTTAGTCAGATTTCGTTAGGAGTTTTTGCGCTGAAATAGTTGGCTTATGTATGATTGAAAACAGTTGAAATCTATCGAGAAAAAGGTGCTAAACGCATCTCGCCTTTCTTTGTACCCTCTTCAATCATTAATATGATTTCTGGTAACTTATCGATTAAATACGGCCTTAAAGGACCTAATTTTGCCATCGTCACTGCTTGCACAACTGGTACTCACAATATTGGCGATGCTTCACGTTTAATAGAATATGGCGATGCTGATGTAATGGTTGCTGGTGGTGCAGAAATGTCAACGACTAATTGTGGCTTAGGTGGCTTTGCAGCGGCTCGTGCA
>JAHZJR010000096.1 GCA_022600805.1 Pseudomonadota bacterium | reverse complement strand
CCTGTAGTCTTATCCATCACTAACCAACCTACATCAGTAGTCTTCTCAGCGTGTGCATAACCTTTAATCTGGTCGACATAACCGAAGGGGTCATTATCAATTAGGCTACCATCTTTAAACTTCTTGAAGCCATAACTAGAAGCTGACTTAACATCAGTCAGTACACCATCAATCTTACAGTCCATACTTCCTTTGATACCTGATACCTCTACCTTCTTCTGCTCGTCTGTCACCTCGTGACCTGATAGCTTAACTAGAGCTAACACCATCTCTTCAATCAAGTGTCCGTATAGGAACTTAATGTATACGTGTGGCTGTAGTTCCTCACCTTTGTATCCGTTATAACTATACCATAACTGTCTATCTTTCTTACCGATGTTAGACATACGTAACTTACGCTTGTCGAACTCGTGTGCTGTAATGTTATTGACTAGGATTGATTTCATATTCTCCCCGAAGTCTTGAATAACTTTCTCTACATCTACACCTTCAGCTACCACCTTGGTATCCATTAGTTTATAGATGTCTTCTACTAGTGTGTCTGTGCCCACGTTCTACCTACCTTATATTCACCATCCAATGGACAGTTTAGTTTAAAATCTATACCAGCTCTGACGATACAGTCTACTGCTAGTCTCCCAAATTGTTCTGCTTGTGACTCCTTAACTTCCACTTGGAACTCATCGTGTACATTCAAGACAAACTTATAGTCTATCTTATAGATGTTACCGAACTTCTCTAGTAGAATCAAGGCTTGCTTCATAACGATAGCACCTGCTGATTGTAGTAAGACATTCAACGCTGAGTGTGATGACCTGATGTGTAGTCTCCTACCATCTAGTCCTCTAATCCAACCCTTCTGGCTTCCTCTGTCAACCTCTCCTCGTAGAGTTCTAAGTGCAGGCGTATTATCAAGGAACTTTGCTTTAAGTCTCTTACCATCCTTTGCTTTTCCTCCAACGATTTCTCCGATTTTCCCATCACCTCCTCCATACAGGAAGGCATAGATAAAAGTCTTTGCTTGGTCTCTTGATTGAAGTCCTGCAGCCACTTGATTTGCTGTGTGTATATCTCCATTTAATATCTCATCTGTATAATCTTTATCATTCATATAGTGTGCTAACATTCTTAACTCAAGACCACTAGCATCAATACCTACTAAGCACTTACCATCTGGTACTGTCCATAGCTCTCTACATTCCTCACCATAAGGTGAATAGATAGCAGGTACTTGTGCTAGGTTAGGCTTACTATGTGTCATCCTTCCAGTCACAGCACCACAACTATTAACTCTACCGTGTATCCTTCCATCATCACCTACTGCTTCTAGCCAGGATTTAACCATAGCTACACGCTTAGAGATAGTGAAGTATTCAAGTATCATCTTAGCTTCAGGGATATCTACATCTTGTAGTACCTTCTCATTTACAATCACTGAACCTTTATCAGTCCACTCAGTAGGTGTCCATCCGAAGTGCTGTAAGTAACGAGACACCTGTTGTCTACTCCCTAAGTTAAACTCAGGGTAGTCTATGTATCCCCAGTCACCTTCCTTATCTACGTGTGCTCCTCTATCTAATTGTTTCTGATAAGCTACACTGTTAGTACCATCTTTCTTTAATGGGTTCTTTAATACTTGGAGACTCTTCCATACAGGGAGGGGTTTAAATACTTCACGCACTTCCAGTACAATCTCGTGAACTTTTTCTTTAAGCTCTGCCAATAATTCATATCCTTTCCTTTCATCAAATAATACTCCTGTTTGTTCTTGTTGGTAGATTATCTCAGCTACCTTATGTTCTAATTCTATACTCTCTTCATCGAAGTCTTCTAGTTGCACCTCAAGTCTACGGTATAAGTCCTTTAATAATACTACATCTTGTTGACAATACTCTAACATCTCCCAGTTAAACTCTTCCCAACCTCCTTCATAATCACCTTTAAGATTATGTATCCTCTCACCCCAGGCTCTTAAGGAGTGACCACCTTCCAAGGAAGGATTAGCCAGTCTTGATAAGACCAGAGTGTCTCGTATATCGTAAGACCAACTATCCCCACTAAGCCTACGCAGAGTAGGAAGGTCAAAGCCAATGCCGTTATGTGCAACAAGCTGTCGTATATCTTCTGAGTCGAGGAACTGCTTAAATTCTTCATAACATTTATCTCCTGTAAAATTATACATAGTCTCATCGTCATCTAATAGAGCACAGATACAGTGTACTTTAGTTGCATCTAATCCATCAGTCTCGATGTCGAAGTAGCACTTACGATTAGAAGAATGATTGTCCACTTGTGCCCTCCTTCAGTCTACCTGTATCTTTATCATAGATTAACTCACCTGCTTTACCAGTGAGACCACAGAATCTATTCTTAATTACTCTCAATGTAGTAGTGTTACGGTCTGTCTCTTCTTCAGCCTGTTGATTTCTCTCTAAGCCAATCACAATATCAGATAGTTGTGCAATAGCGGCACTACCTCTAAGCTCTGAGAGACTCACCTGTCCACCTTCTTCGTGAGCCTTACCCATAGGTCTCTTTAAGTGAGACACAAGGAATAAGCCTACGCCTGTCTCTTGTACTATCTTTCTTAGCTTAGTCATAATAGCATCGATAGCCTTACGCTCATCTTGAATGCCCTCTTGACTAGATACTACGATAGATAGGTGGTCTAGAATAATCCACTTACAATCAAAGCTCTTGGCGTATGTTCTGATTACACTCAGTAGACTATCCTCAGACATACTACCGAAGTGGTCATAGAAGAATACATTCTTATCAGCTACCGACTTCTGCCATAGTGCTTTCTTCTCTCCCTCTGATAGCATAGCTTCATACTTAGGGATATGGATAGGTAGGTTAGCTTCGATAGACATCAAACCTTTAACACTTCTATCTATTGATTCCTCTAAGTGAATGATAGCTAAGTTATCATCTGTCTCATTTAATATATGTGCTTCTAGTTCTTTCACTACACTAGACTTACCCATACCACTGCCTGAAGTAATGGTCACCAGTTCTTTCTGTCTGAATCCATAGGTTACTTCATTCAATGACTGCCAAGGGTATAAGACAGTGACTAAGTTCTCATCTTTCTGTAGGTGTTCCCAAGTATCCTCACCTCTAACGATACCTGCAGGTGTGTAGCCTTTAGCATTCCACCAGGCTTCAGTGAAGTCCTTAATCTTACCATTCATAAGCATATCACTAGCATCTTTCTGTGGTAGTGTGACAATCCTTAACTTGTTAGGGCTAATCACATCTCTCACTGCCTTGATAGCTTCCTTACCTGCATCATCTTGGTCGAAACATAATACTACATTATCGAATGACTCTATGTAGTCTAGGTTATCTTTGATGTCACGTAAGGCACCACTAGCACCGTTCTTTAATGACACCACAGCCCATTTACCATCGAACATCTCACTGACAGACAGAGCATCTAGCTCACCTTCAGTGATAGTTAAGTATTTACCTCCTTCTTTAAAGACATTCTGTCCGAATAAGCCAGCACCTTTATTGGTACCATTAATTCCGAAACCTTTAGTAGCTACGTCTCTCTCTTTGTAGCCTAGTATATCACCTGTCTTACTGTCGTAGTAAGGGTAGTAGTGTTTGTTTATTTTACCATCTTCTCCGTGTGAAATTCTTACACCATACTTGGCTGAGATTTTCTTGGAGATGTTTCTTTCGGGGATTGCACCACTGAAACCTTTGGTTTGTACGGGGTTCATATTATTGTAGTCCTCCTGGAGTGTGTAGTTTTCATTATAGCTTCCATCTGTAGGTGGTTCCCAATGACCACAGCCAAAACAATGACCGTGACCATCAGAATACCTAGCCAGATTGTTCTTTGAACCGCACGCTAGGCACGGCTCGTGTTTAGTGAACTCTGACATAACAGTGTTATGCTGTTAAAAACTCTGAGATTTCCTCATTAGCTCCCTTGTATCCAGGTACGTGTTCATCTGCTACCTTAATGGCTGTTAGGTATGTCGCTACACCGTGTGTTGGGTGTTCGTTACCTGCTTTCCATAAGACTTGAACATCACTACCTGCACCGAAGTCAGTACCGATAGACTCACCACTCTCAGTCTGAATCATTTCATCACCTAACTTGTATTGAGTAGAGAATTTACGTCCTCTATATTCTTTACCTGTATCTTTATCAGTGAATGTACGCACCTTTACACCTGCTCCCTCTAGTTTCTTTGCTTCAACATCATTGACAGCCACAGTTAGAGTGTACTTACCTGTGTCCTCACCGTTAAATTTCTCTGTTGAGTCCAAGTATACATATTTTGCTACGCCTTTTGTAATCATCTTTATAGTTTTCCTTTAGCCCTATTAATTATAGACACAAAGTAGTGGGCTTTCCTACTTAAGTGTCACCTTAGTTTTAACCTAAAGTT
>JAHZJR010000108.1 GCA_022600805.1 Pseudomonadota bacterium | reverse complement strand
GTGCTGCTGTTAGCCGGGGTGATCGAGGCATTCGTCACGCCCTCGCCGCTCTCGACGTTTGCGCGCATCGCGATTGGCGTCGCGGCAGAGATCGCTTTTCTCGGCTACGTCTTCCACTTCGGCCGTAAGGCGAGCAGGGTCGGGGAGACCGGTGACATCGACAACGCCCCCGATGTTGTGCCGACGGGCTGACGCGGCCTCACGGGGGTGGCGAGCGCGCATACGCGGTAGCAGAGGGCGCTTCGCAACTACCGCACGTGCACGCTCGCGAGATGAGCCCGCTCGCAGCTGCACGCTCGCGAGATCAGCCCGCTCGCAAGTGCCCGCTCGCGGGATGGGTCGGTCCTCAGAGGCGGCCGGTGGCCTTCATCGCCAGATAGTGGTCTGCCAGTTCCGGGGCGAGTTCCTCTGGCGGGGCATCGACCACATCGACGCCGCAACGCCGCAGTCGGGACGCGACATCGCGTCGCTCATTTCGGGCGCGCTCTGCGGCGGCTGCGTCGTACACCGCGACGGCATCGTCGCGGCCGGCGGCCAGCGCGTCGACCCGCGGATCGGCGGTTGCGGCCAGCAGAACCTGGTGCTTGGCGGTCAACTGGGGCAGCACGGTGAACAGCCCTTCGTCAATCGCCGAGGCGTTCAGGTCGGTCAGCAACACCACCAACGCGCGGCGCCGCTCACGCCGCTGCACCGCCGCCACCAACGCGCGCGGATCCGACTCGATCAGTGCCGGTTCCAGTGGAGCCATCGCATCGACCAGACGGGCCAACAGCTCGGTGCGTGAGGCGTTGAACACCCCGGCACGCATGACGCGGTCATGGGCCAGGAAGTCGACGTGATCACCGGCCCGGGCGGCGAGGGCCGCGAGCAGTAGGGCGGCGTCCATCGACCAGTCCAAGCGCGGCCAGCCACCCGGATCCGCCGCGGTCGGGTCGACGCCCACCCGCCCGGCCGACGTTCGGCCGGTGTCGAGCACGATCACCACCCGACGGTCGCGCTCGGGTCGCCAGGTGCGCACGACCACGTCGGCGCGCCGAGCGGTTGCCCGCCAGTCGATCGAGCGGACGTCGTCGCCCACGACATACTCACGCAGCGAGTCGAATTCGGTGCCCTGGCCCCTTATCAGTACCGGCGTCGTTCCTTCGAGTTCCCGCAACCTGGCCAGCCGCGACGGCAGGTGCTTCCTCGACAGGAACGGCGGCAGGATTCGAATATTCCAGGGCACCCGGTGGGAACCCTGCCGTCCCGCGAGTCCCAGCGGCCCTACTGATCTGGCCGTCACCAGCGCCGACGCCTGCTCTCCCCGGCGCACCGGGCACAACTGCGTCTCAAGCGTGATGCGTCGGGCTGCGGCGATGCTCACGGGGTGGCTGCGTGGTTCGGCGCGCGCACTGGGAGCCCATGCATCGCGGATGACACCCCGGAAGCGGGACCGGCCACCGTTCTCGATCATCAGCACCGCGGCCACCGGCTGGCCCAGCCGGGCGGACGTTTGGCCGCTGCGCGTGAGCGAGAGGGCCCGAGGGCTGCCTGCCAGCACCACGTCGACGACGACGGCCACGGCAAGCAGGGCCAATAGCACGACGAAGGCCAGCGCGGGTTGGGCCGCAAACGCGATGGGGAGCGCGCACAGCAGTGCGATCAGCCCTGTGCGCCCGGTGAGTATCACTGTCCGCTGACTATCGCGGCACCGGGACCGCGGCCAGGATGCCTTCGATCACCTCGTCGGAGGTGGCCCCTTCGAGTTCGGCCTCGGGGCGAAGCGCGACCCGGTGACGAAGCGTGGGCCGGGCCATCGCCTTGACATCGTCAGGGGTGACGTAGCTGCGGCCCGACAGCCAGGCCCATGACCTCGCTGTGGACAGCAGCGCCGTCGCCCCGCGTGGGGAAACGCCGAGTTGTAGCGCCGGCGAGTGCCGTGTGGCGCCGGCGATGTCGACGATGTATCCGAGAACCTCGTCGCCGACGAGGACCTGCCGGACCGCATCTCGTGCAGCCGCCAACTCCGCAGGGCCGGCTACGGGTCGCACGCGGGACAGGTCCCGGGGGTCGAATCCGCGGGCGTGCCGGTCCAGGATGGCGATCTCCTGCTCGCGCGGAGGCAGTCCAACATTGAGCTTCACCAGGAACCGGTCCAGTTGCGCTTCAGGCAACTGGTAGGTGCCTTCGTACTCGATGGGGTTCTGCGTGGCCGCGACGATGAACGGATCGGGCAGTGCGCGAGGCTCGCCGTCGACGCTGACCTGCCGCTCCTCCATTGCCTCCAGCAGCGCTGCCTGCGTTTTGGGTGGGGTCCGGTTGATCTCGTCGGCCAGCAGCAGGTTTGTGAAAACCGGGCCGGCGCGGAACTCGAACTCCGCGGTACGCGCGTCGTAAACCAGCGACCCGGTGACGTCGCCCGGCATCAGGTCGGGAGTGAACTGCACTCGTTTGAACTCCAGCTGCAAAGCCGTTGCAAGAGTGCGCACCAGCAGCGTCTTCGCCACTCCGGGCACCCCTTCCAGAAGTACGTGACCGCGGCACAGCAGCGCGACCACCAGGCCGCTCACCACCGCGTCCTGGCCGACGACCACTTTGGCGATCTCAGCGCGAAGAGCCATCAGCGCGGCGCGGGCGTTGTCCGGTTGGGTGGGGTGTGTCACGACTGTGCGACCAGCCTTTCCATGTCGTCGAGTGCGTGTGCGAGGTGGACTAGATCGGCGTCGGTGGCCGGGGCCGGCCCGTGCAGCGTGTGGGTGACCTCCGCCTGGTTGAGACCGCTTCGGGCGGCGACCGCGGCAGCGACCGTGTTCGGGTCGGCCGCCGGTCCCAGGCC
>JAHZJR010000099.1 GCA_022600805.1 Pseudomonadota bacterium | reverse complement strand
TGCATATGAGTTTGATAATGAATCCATGTGGGTTATAGCGCTCGACCAATTAATTCATGATAACAGTGATTTAATGGGAGTCGAACATGAATGATCAAGGTTTAAAGGAAGTGTTAGCTTGGGCGTATCAGCAGTTTGGTTTGGTTGTACATGAACATCAACAAAAAATGTTAACCAGCTAAGCGAAAATTCTATTTTTGATCGGTCTTAAAAATGGGGGCTTTACAAAATTATGCTTTGGTTGTTATTTTTGATGTGACTGAAAACTATAGGCAACGACATATAGCACCACCCACTAACATACGGACATATTTTTCAAAACATTCTCCATTGCTTGATCAAGCACCATATCCATATCTCTCATAAGCTTTCTAATAGCCGTCTTAATTTTATGCCACCACTTCTCAATAGGGTTTAAATCAGGTGAATATGGTGGTAAAAAAATAAGTTTAGCACCGGCATCTTCAATCAACTGCTTTATTTTTTTCGACTTATGAAAGCTTGCATTGTCAATTACAACGACCATGCCTACTTCTAAACTTGGCGCTAATATGTGCTCAACATAAAGTTCAAAAACCGTTGTATTGCAGTGCCCTTCAAACATGAATGGCGCCATTAATTTTTTAGCGCACAAACCAGCTATCATGCTGAGTCTTTTTGTGTAGTGCCCCGGATGTGCTTCGTAATGCCTTTTTCCTATCGCGCTGTAAGCATAAGGACAAAAATCATTATCATTCATACCAGATTCATCGGCATAAACTATTTTTGTCACATCAAGCTTGCTTATTTCGTCCAGATAAATTCTTCTTTTTTGTTCGTTTCTTTCAGAGTAAGTTTGACTCTTTTTTTTCTAGAATAGCCTATTTTTTTTAGGGCTCTTCCTATGGATGAGGAGCCCACACCATAATGCTTGCCCATTTCTTCTTGTGTGTAATCTGGATGAAGATCAACATACTCACGAAATGCTTCTAAATCTTTAATGCCATGGCTATGGCCTTTTTGAAATCCTGTTTGAGGATTCAAATGTCCCTGTTTCTTTTCTAATAAAAGCCAATCATAAACTGTTTGTCTGGAAACATTATAAAGTTCACAAACTCTTGTCTTTTTCATTCCTCCATGAACCGCATCAACTACACGTTTTCTTAGGTCTAAGCTGTATGGCATTGATCATGTCCTTATCTTCAAAAATCTTACTCCAACCCAGCCTACTTGCCCTGACTTGTTCAGGGCATCCAGTTAATTTATGTTTAAAAACACTGGGTGGCCCGAATAAATCCTGAGAGATGGTCAGAAAAAGCGGGGCTAACTTTTTGAAAAATAGTGTAATTTAATTTGAAGTTGCACAACAACTGTGATCAAATAGCGTTTCCAGACATTATAAGGGCACTGCTGTCATGCAACTGATCAAATTATTACATAAAATACTTCAAAAAGAATTATCTTCTATTCATAAAGCACGATTAAATAACCTACTCTCGGCCTGCTCCACGGCTGTTGGTACAAATAAACTTTCTTTAACTGGTTTAGGAAGAGAGTTGAAAAATAAAAATCAGACCAATAGCAATATCCAAAAGATGGATAGACTCTTGGGTAATGTTCATCTTCAAAATGAAAGGAACCACTTCTATCAATTCATGATTGGATACTTAATCAAAGAAAAGAGCACTCCTTGGATACATATAGATTGGACTTGTATAAACTCAACCACTAATTTGTATGTATTAAGAGCAAGCTTATCTATGTCGGGGCGCTCTATTGTTATTTATGAGGAGTGTCACACCAAAAAGGGAGAGAACAATCACCCCACACACAAGGTCTTTTTAAACCAGCTAAAACTGTTGCTTCCTGCTGGTGTAAAACCCGTCATAGTCACAGATGCCGGCTTTCGAGCCCCATGGTTCGAGCACATATTAAAGCTTGGTTGGAATTTTGTAGGACGCCTACGTAATAAGAACCTCATCAAATTAGATACCGAAGCACGCTGGCAGCTTAGTGCTTCTCTTTTTAGTTTAGCGAGTAACACAGCGCTTTATGTAGGGCATGGTATTTTAACAAAAGAAAAGCAAGTTTCTGCACATTTCATTACATACAAAGGTAAAAAGAAGGGGAGACATCAGTTTAATAAATATGGAAAACCAAGCCTCGATGGAATGAGTAAGCTTCGCTCTAAATCACAGAAAGAACCTTGGATATTAGTGACGTCTTTACCACAAAACTTACAAACTGCTCAACGCGCTGTTCAGATATATAAGCAACGCATGCAAATAGAAGAAAATATTAGAGACACTAAATGTGACCGTTATGGTCAAGGGCTCAAAAAAAGCTTATCTCGCTCACCAAACCGCCTAAACATTTTGCTGTTAGTTGCTGCCCTCTCTACATTTGCAGCTTGGCTTGCAGGGATATTTACCATAAAAACAGGTAAAGCTGCGTCTTTTCAAGCCCACTCCTCAAAGTTTACTTCTGTACTATCAAAAGTTTATCTAGGTAGAGAGGCACTTAAAAAAGGCTTCTCTATAACAAAGAGAGACTTCTACATGCTTCTTAAAATGCTTTTTGAGATTAACTATGAAGCACAGCTGGAATCCTCACTATGAAAAAGTGAGGATCTCTCAGGATTTATTCGGGCCATCCAGTGGTTTTAAACATAAATTGCTCTGGATTGCTTCGCTCCGCTCGCAAAGACGGCAAAGATATGATGAAAATAAGACTTGTTTTAAAAATAACAACAGTCCAAGAAAAAGTGAGGAACGCTCAGGGACAAGCCAGGGCAAGTAGGCTGGGTTGAAGTAAGATTTTTGAAGATAAGGATATGGTGCTTGATCAAGCAATGGAGAATGTCTTGAAAAATATGTCCGTATGTTAGTGGGCTGCGCTATACCTTACCCTCATCTGCCCTTCGGGCATCTTCTCCCGCCCGCGGGAGAAGCATGTTCATTAAATTTCAACCAGTTAGGTGAATTTACTTTAATCTTTAGGTTCGCATTAAATCATTCGCCGCTCTAGATCAACCCATACTTGGCGCATTTGAAAGGCTTTGACTCAGTTCATTTAAATCAGATAATGCTTGACTAAACTTTCCAAACACATCTTTTTTAGGACCTTCAAAAAAGAAAGGCTTACGTTGAAAACGT
>JAHZJR010000033.1 GCA_022600805.1 Pseudomonadota bacterium | reverse complement strand
TGTCATAAACAAACCAATCATTTGGTGTGTTGATGAGTGTTTGTAATAATTGGTCGCAATCATCTAGTTGCATAATGCCAACAAAACGACCTTTGAATTTTTGAAAATAGTCCATACGAAAAAAAAGCCTAAATAAGGCTTTCTAGTTTACTTAATTTTTACTCCCGTTGATTGAATTATCAACGGGTTGAGTCATGATTACTCAATAGTGATGCTTGGGAATGAGCTCATCGCGCGATCTTGCTGGGTAAGTTTAGCACTCACATTTCTAGCAATTTCTTTATAGATTTCAGCCACACGACCATCTGGTTCTTTAGCCACTGTTGGTGTGCCTTCATCTACATCAGTTCTGATATCCATTTCTAATGGCAGTGCACCAAGGAAATTAACACCTGCTTCCTTAGCCATTGATTCACCACCACCAACACCAAAGATGGCTTCTTCATGGCCACACTTAGAACAGATGTGCAATGACATGTTTTCAACAATACCCAAAATTGGAATGTTGACTTTTTCAAACATTTTTAAGCCTTTCTTGGCGTCTAGTAGTGCAATATCTTGTGGCGTTGTGACAATTACCGAGCCGCTAACTGGAATTTTTTGCGATAACGTTAGCTGTGTATCACCCGTACCTGGCGGTAGATCGATGATCATGTAGTCAACACCACGCCATAATGTGTCACGAAGCATTTGCTCCAAGGCTTGCGTTACCATAGGGCCACGCCAAATCATTGGATTGTCTTCGTCAACCAAATAGCCGATAGACATACTCTGCATACCGTGACCTAGAATTGGTAGTAACTTTCCTTCAGCAGTAGTATCAGGTTTAAGCTTGCTAACACCTAGCATTCTTGGCTGAGACGGACCGTAGATATCAGCATCTAACAAGGCTACTTTAGCACCTTCAGCTTGTAGTGCCAATGCTAGGTTAACTGAGGTAGTTGATTTACCAACACCACCCTTGCCCGAAGCAACAGCGATAATATTTTTTACCTCTGAAAGAATTTCAACCCCTTTCTGAGTAGAATACTTAACAATTTTTGTTTCTATATTGACACTAGCATTGTTGATGCCATTCTCAGCTAAAGTATCTGTTATTTGCTTGCTCAACTCATCGTGATAACCTTTAGCTGGATAGTTAAGTTCAACAGTAATAGTGACTTTGTCAGCATCAATATCAATGTTATTAATTGAATTTGAAGAGACGATATCTTGTTCAGTGTATTTATCAACAACATTGCTTAAAATATTGTTAATATTGTCAACGGTTAAATCTGCCATATTCTTGCGCCTGTATTTCAGTAAAATGATGCTATTTTATCGTATAACGATATCACTCAACCTTAATATTAACAAGCCTATCTTATGAGTTCAAGAAAAATTTTAGTTACCTCTGCACTGCCGTATGCCAATGGTGAAATCCACCTAGGACATCTGCTTGAATACATTCAAACTGATATTTGGGTACGATTTCAAAAAATGATGGGTAATGAGTGTCATTATGTCTGTGCTGATGATGCGCACGGTACGCCAATCATGCTTAAAGCTAATGAATTAGGCATTACACCTGAAGAACTAATTCAAGGTGTGAGTGAGCGTCATCAGGCAGATTTTAAAGAATTCTTTATTGGTTTTAGCCAGTACCATTCAACGCATAGTCCTGAAAATCAAGAAATTTCAACGGGTATTTATAACAAGCTTAATGACAAGGGTTTTATAAAAAATCGCACCATCTCTCAGGCATTCGATCCTGAAAAGCAAATGTTCTTGCCTGATCGCTTTATTCGCGGAGAGTGCCCTAAGTGTGGCGCTAAAGATCAATATGGTGACAATTGCGAGGCGTGTGGTGCAACGTATTCGCCTACAGAGTTGATTAACGCCAAATCTGCTGTTTCTGGCGCAACGCCAATTACCAAAGATTCTGAGCACTATTTCTTTGATTTACCGCAGTTTGAAGATCAACTTAAAGCTTGGACACAAGCAGGTCATCTGCAGGCAGAAATTAGCAATAAACTTGCCGAATGGTTTGAGCAAGGCTTACAGCAGTGGGATATTTCTCGTGATGCGCCGTACTTCGGGTTTCAAATTCCGGGTGTAGAAAATAAATATTTTTATGTATGGCTGGATGCGCCAATTGGCTATATGGCTAGTTTTAAAAAGCTGTGTAATGAACAAGGTTTAGATTTTGATGAATACTTTAGCAAAGATTCTGAAACCGAGCTATATCATTTTATTGGTAAGGATATTGTCTATTTTCATGCACTGTTTTGGCCGGCAACACTTATCGGCGCCGACTACCGCACACCAACGGCAATTTATGCACATGGGTTTTTAACCGTTAATGGTCAAAAAATGAGTAAATCTCGGGGTACATTTATCCAAGCTAGAACTTATTTAGAGAGTCTAAATCCAGAATGTCTGCGCTATTATTACGCTTATAAATTATCTAGTAAGATTGATGATATTGACTTAAATTTGCAAGATTTTAAGCAAAGAGTTAATTCAGATTTGGTTGGAAAAGTGGTTAATATTGCTTCACGTTCAGCTGGATTTATTGTCAAAAAGTTTGACAAAACCTTATCTGCTTACTCCATTGAGCCCGAGCTTTATAATGAATTTGTTGCTCAAGGTGATAGCATTGCCCAGCTTTATGAAGCACGAAATTACAATCAAGCCATGCGTGAAATCATGAAGCTTGCTGATAAAGCCAATCAATATATTGACGAACACAAACCATGGCAGTTAATTAAAGAAGAGGGTAGCGAAGCACAAGTGCACGATGTTACTTCACTAGCGCTTAATTTGTTCCGTGTGCTTATGACTTATCTCAAGCCTGTATTGCCACAGATGGCCAAACAGGCTGAAGAATTCTTAAATATTGAGTCTCTAAATTGGACTGATATCAAGCATCCATTAACCAAGCACCAAATTAATAAATTTAAGCCATTAATGTCACGCATTGAAGATGAACAAATTAACACCGTAATTGAAGCTTCCAAGCAAACAATAACTGAGGAAAGCACAGCAGAGCTAGAGGATGACAACATGATTCAAATTGATGACTTTACAAAAATTGATTTAAGAATTGCTAAAATCGTTAAAGCCCAACATGTTGAAGGCGCAGATAAACTATTGCAACTTACTTTAGATATTGGCGAAGAAAACACACGCAACGTATTCGCCGGCATTAAAGCGCATTACGCACCCGAGGATTTAGAAGGTCGACTAACTGTTATGGTGGCAAACTTAGCACCAAGGCAAATGAAATTTGGCTTATCTGAAGGTATGGTGCTTGCAGCAGGTGACGGTAAGTCATTACATATTTTATCGCCAGATTCAGGCGCAAAAGCAGGCATGAAAATCAGTTAAAAATTTAGCAAATTTTCAAAATATCCCGCATTCACCATAAAATATAGCAAATTCTTTAAATGGGTAGATTTAAGGCGATATTAACGTAAAATACCCTTTTTTGGAGAGATGTCAGAGTGGTTTAATTTGCTCGCTTGGAAAGCGGGTGTACCTTGCGGTACCGAGGGTTCGAATCCCTCTCTCTCCACCATTATTTAAGCATCTGTGAAGCGGGTATTTAAATAATGGATATTGAGGTAGATAAGAACCCGAGTAGAGGGTTTGGGTGGAGCGTAGCGTAACAACGTTATCACTGGTGATAACGGCCCGTAGGGTGAACGTAGTAAATAATCCCTCTCTCTCCACCATATTTTTACTTAAAAATAAATGACTTATAAATATTTACAAGCCATTTATACTACATTTTCACGTGAAAATGTAGTTAATCCCCCCATAGAATTACCGCTGTCATTGTATTTGCTGAATAAAAATCAGCGATTTCAAGAATTGAAAATCATGCCAGTGACATCAAACTTTCTACTTTGTAAAATTTTACTAAAAGTATTGGCAAGGAATTGAGCGTGTCTATTTCATAGAGCAATGAATGAAATATGCAGTGGTCTGATAATCTTGCACCTGCTTCAAGCCATTTTTTTGTAGTCTAAGTGTTTATGTCGGAAACTTCAAAGTTGCTAC
>JAHZJR010000032.1 GCA_022600805.1 Pseudomonadota bacterium | reverse complement strand
TGCCCAAGAATTTTCTAGACCTTCTTCTGAAATCATGACTAAAGACTCGTGCAAGCCGTAAAGCGTATTAACCGGCGCAGTGTGATGGTAGGTGCGTTTAGCACCTTCGCCCCAATAGCCCATAACCAAATTTAAATCTAAGAACCAAGATGTTACTGGTGTTTTGCGGTTTTTCACTTTAGTTAAGGCGCGTTCATTAAAACTAACGGGTGAAATACCAGGCATGGCAGACAAACATTTTTGCGTGCCAGAATAGATTGCATCAATTTCCCATTCATCAACACGTAGTTCAGAACCTGCTAATGAGGTTACGGCATCTACGATAGTAACACACTCATTATCATGTGCAATTTTACAAAGCGCTTTAGCATCAGATTGAGCGCCAGTTGACGTCTCAGCATGTACAAAAGCTAAAATTGAAGCATCTGGATTTTCTTTGAGCGCTTGCTCAACCTTATCAGTTGATATTGCCGAACCCCAAGTGTCTTCAACTACAATTGCCTCACCACCAAAACGAGTGATGTTCTCTTGCATGCGCATACCGAAAACGCCATTGATGCAAACAACCACTTTGTCACCTGGTTCGACCAAATTGGCAAAACAAGTCTCCATACCTGCAGATCCAGGTGCAGAAACTGGCATGGTTAGCTCATTTTCAGTTTGAAAAATATACTTTAAACCTTCCTTGGTTTCATTCATCATACTGACAAAGGCGGGATCGAGATGGCCAATGGTAGGGCGAGCCATGGCAGATAGGATTCTAGGGTGTACATCTGATGGACCTGGACCCATTAACGTTCTTACTGGCGGGTTAAATGATTTCATGTTTGTTCTATTGTTTAAAAATTTCAAGTAGACTATTATAATTACTTGTGCAAAGTTTATTATTTAATTATCTCGTGCTTTGGTTAAGTGTATTTTCCTGTGTTATCAGCATTAAGATAATGTGGTCGGGTATTTTAATTTGTGCATTAATAAGAATTGATTGAGATATGGGTTGGTGATAATGATAAATTATTTTAATAGTAACTATCCCAGTGTTGATGCACTGCGCATAAAGGCCAAACAACGCATGCCAAGGTTTGCCTTTGAATATTTGGATGGAGGCTGTTTTTCCGAGATAAACCTTCAGCGTAATACGCAAGAAATTAGAAATATTCAATTACAGCCATATTATTTGCGTGACTATCAAGGTGCAAGCTTAAAGACCGAGCTATTTGGTGAAACTTATGATGCACCTTTTGGTATGGCGCCGATTGGTCTGCAAGGTTTAATGTGGCCAAAATCTTGTGAAATTTTAGCGCAGGCTGCTGTTGATCATAACCTGCCTTTTGTGCTTTCTACAGTTAGCACAGCAAGTATCGAAACCATCGCAGAGATTACAGCAGGTAAATTTTGGTTTCAGTTGTATCATCCAGTGGAAGATAAACTTCGAGATCAGTTGCTAGAGCGAGCGTGGAATGCGGGTTGTCGTACATTGGTTATTTTGGCAGACACCCCAACATTTGCCTATCGCCCTAAAGAGATTAAAAATGGATTGTCGATTCCACCCAAAATGACCGTGAATAATATATTGCAAATGGTTACGCATCCAACATGGTCTATGTCTCAGCTAATAGCAGGCGTGCCAGAATTTAAAACGATGAAATCTTACATCCCCAAAGGTTTGAACATAAAGCATTTAGGCATGTTTATGAATCAAACCTTTTCAGGGCGCTTGACTGAAGACAAAATTAAAACCTTAAGAGATGCTTGGAAAGGTAATCTTATTATCAAAGGTATTGTCAATCCTGAAGAGGCAAATTTGGCAGTTGAGCTTGGACTTGATGGTCTGATTGTTTCCAATCATGGTGGTCGCCAACTAGATAGTGGTCAATCTACCATTGCTTCGCTTGATACCTTGCAGACCAACAAAAGAAAAATTAAAATTATGATGGATTCTGGCTTGCGTTCAGGCCCTGATATCGCCAATGCATTAGCCACTGGTGCGGACTTTGCTTTTGTAGGTAGGGCGCCAATGTATGGTGTGGGAGCGCTTGGAAAAAAAGGCGGTAATCATACCTTTACCATGCTTAAACGCCAATTACAGCAAGTGATGGAACAAGTTGGATGTGAGCAGGTAACTGACTTTCCAAAACACTTAATCAAAGTGTAAATTGATTATAATTTCCAAGCATGAATGTGATCAATGAATTATTAGATAAATTTCCCAAAGGGATTGTTTTAACGGGTGAGGAAAGCACCCGTCCATTTGAATGTGACGGATTAAGTGTTTATCGACAAAAGCCTCTGGCGGTTGTATTGCCGGAAACTGTTGAACAAATTAAACAAGTCTTAAAGATTTGCAAAGTTCATAATACGCCGGTGGTTACTCGTGGTGCAGGTACGGGTCTTGCAGGTGGCGCGATGCCTTTATCAGAATCGATTGTATTAGGCTTGTCAAAGTTAAACCAAGTCAAGTCCATAGATGCTGAAAAGCAATTAGCCGTGGTGGAGCCTGGTGTTAGGAATGTTGCTATTAGTGAGGCGGTGGCTCATTATGGTTTGTATTATGCACCTGACCCTTCTAGTCAGATAGCCTGCAGTATTGGTGGTAATGTAGCAGAAAATTCAGGAGGCGTACATTGCTTAAAATACGGCTTGACTGTGCATAATGTTGAAGCGGTTAAAATTTTAACCATCGATGGCGAGGAGTTGATCTTATCTAGAGATGACCAGGGTTTGGGTTTATTGGCATTGATGAATGGCTCCGAAGGTTTGCTGGGTGTGATTGTGGAAATCACTGTCAAGCTTACACAAATGCCAAAACTTGCCCGAGTAGTGATGGCTGGATTTGATAAAGTAGCCGATTGTGCCAATTCAGTAGCAGATATTATTAAAGCCGGCATTATTCCAGCAGGACTAGAAATGATGGATAGTTTTGCCATTGAAGCGGCAGAAGGTTTTGCTCAGGTGGGTTATCCATTAGAGGCACAAGCATTATTATTATGTGAATTAGACGGCTCAGAGTCTGAAGTGCAGGCTGAGCTTGAGGTGGTTCTGAAGGTTTTATCTGGTGCATCTAGTATTAAGGTGTCAAACAATGAAAAGGAGCGCTTAGATTTGTGGAAAGGGCGAAAATCTGCCTTTCCTGCTGTAGGGCGCTTATCGCCTGATTATTACTGCATGGATGGCACTATTCCAAGGCGCCATTTAGCTGACATGCTGGAAAAAATTAATGAATTGTCAAAAAAGTATCAGCTCAGGGTGGCTAACGTTTTTCATGCAGGTGATGGCAACCTCCATCCATTGATCTTATATGATGCCAATATTCCAGGAGAACTGGAAAGAACCGAAGAGTTTGGTACTGAAATTTTAAGACTGAGTGTGGATATGGGCGGCAGTATTACTGGAGAACATGGCGTAGGTGTGGAAAAGCTTGATGCAATGTGTCATCAGTTTAATGCTAAAGAGTTGGAAATCTTTCATCAAATTAAATCGGTATTTGACCCCCAGTCTTTACTCAATCCTGGCAAGGCAATTCCAGAGTTGCACAGATGTGCAGAACTGGGCGCAATGCATGTGCATCATGGGCAGTTGCCCCATCCTGAGTTGGAGCGGTTTTAATGTCTACACAAATTTTAAAATTACAAGCAGAAATAAAATCCTCTAATGGACTGCATATTACCAGCAATTGGCTTAATTACTCAGGCGTTCAGGAATATTTTCCAGAAGAGTTGGTGATCACCGTTAAAGCTGGCACAAGTATGGCTGAAATTTGTGCTGTACTTGCTAAAAATGACCAAGCTTTGCCATTTTATATTGAGGATGAGACGCAAAGTATTGGCGCTGCCTATGCCAATGGCGCACAAGATTTATCCGATAGCGTGCTGGGTGTGCAAATTATTGATGGCTCAGGCGAGTTGTTAAATTTTGGCGGACAGGTGATGAAAAATGTGGCCGGCTATGATGTTGCTAGAATGCTAGTAGGCTCACAGGGAAAACTCGCGGTTGTTACTCAAATTAGCTTTAAAGTAATGCCGAACTATTATGTGGGTAAGCTTAAGCGTCGAGCCAAAACTACTCAGCGTTCAGCACTACGAGAAGAAATTGAGAGTCGCTTAAAAACTGTGTTTGATCCAAAAGGGATATTTAACTAATGCAAACACATCAAATTGTTAATTTTAAAGCTAATGAGATTATTCGAAAATGTGTGCATTGTGGTTTTTGTCTGGCTACTTGTCCAACCTATCAGCTGCTTGGATCAGAGCTTGATTCACCCCGTGGGCGTATTTATTTGATTAAATCCTCGCTTGAACAAAATGAGTTTTCCCAAGAAAGTATCAAGCACTTAGATCGCTGTCTAACTTGTAGATCTTGCGAAACAACTTGCCCTTCAGGAGTTGAATATGGCAGGTTGATTGATATTGGTCGTGAGTTTGTTGAGCAAAAGCGTCCACTCTGGCAAAAGGCCCTGCGCTATTCTGTGCGTAAATTATTAACCACACCACTAATTTTTAATCCGATTGGGCGAATTGCTAGACATTCAAAAAAACAAGGTGATGCACTCAAGCCAAGTGCTAATAGTAAAAAAGTATTGCTATTAGGTGGGTGTGTGCAGCCTGTGTTGGCACCTAATATTAACCATAGTATTAAAAATATTTTGACAAAATTAGGGTTTGAGGCGCTTGAAACCCCACAAAAACAGTGTTGTGGTGCAGTGGATCAACACCTTAGTGCTGAGCAAGATGCTATCATTAAGGTGAAAAATAATATTGATGCTTGGTTGGAATTTGATGTGGAAGTTATTATTTCTAGTGCCAGTGGTTGCGGATTGATGGTCAAAGATTATGCATCAATGTTTAAAGAAGGTGATGTGTATTATCAAAAAGCAACAATCATTGCTAGTAAGACTCTGGATATTGCTGAATTTTTAGCAGATAAAGATTTGAGTCAGCTAAATCTAGAAAAAACCAATATTTCTTATCATGAGCCGTGCACACTGCAACACGGGCAAAAATTAGCAGGCTTGGTTAACTCTATTTTGCAACGACTGGGCTATACACCAGTACCAGTAGCGGACGCACATCTGTGCTGTGGTTCGGCGGGTACGTACTCAATTTTCCAACCAGAACTATCAAAGCAGCTAAAAATTAACAAGCTTAGTAACTTAAATGCTTCTAATCCGCAGATGATTGTTACAGCAAACATTGGTTGCCTAATGCATTTACAGAAAGACAGTAAAATTCCTGTTAAACACTGGGTGGAATTATTGGATAATCAGGCCAATTAATTAGCTAAAGAGCGTTATGGGCAGAAGAAGAAAGCCAAAAGCCAAAACTTATGAACTGGAAATTGAATCCCTCTCTCATGAGGGACGCGGTATTGCACACTTGGAAGAAAAGGTTGTTTTTGTTAGTGGCGCTTTGCCGGGTGAAACGGTTATTGCTGATCGTACATTTTCGCGCGCTAAATTTGAGGAGGCAGATGTTAAAGAAGTGCTTAAATCTTCGGAGCAACGTATCACGCCAAAATGTGATGTGTTTGGCGTTTGTGGCGGCTGCTCGTTTCAGCACCTTTCTAGTGAAGATCAAATAAGCGCCAAAGGTGAATGGCTGAAAGATGCTTTTTTAGGTCAAGCTAAAGTTACACCAAAGCACTGGCTAGCGCCACTTCAGGTGCAAAGTTGGGGTTATCGTCGTAAGGCAAGGCTCGGTGTGCGTTATGTGGCCAAAAAAGAAAAGGTGTTAGTGGGTTTTAGAGAAAAGAAATCCGGCTTTATTACTAATATGAGTCGTTGCGAAGTCTTGCATCCTTCTTTAGGTGATAATTTGGAAGTGCTGGCTGGTGCAATAGAAAAACTTTCAATTAAATCGCAGGTGCCACAACTCGAAGTTGCCATTGCTGAGAATGCTACCGTGCTTATTGTGCGACATCTTGAGCCACTTACTGAACAAGATAAGCAGATACTCTTAGATTGTGCCAATGAATTACAAGTTAGTTTTTATACTCAAAGTGGAGGTGCAGACACGGTCAAGCCACTCGATCAGCCAGCTGTTTTAACTTATTCGCATCCAGATCATGATATTGTGATGGAATTTTTACCTACCGACTTTACTCAGGTTAATTTTAAACTCAATCAAAAAATGATTAATTTAGCGTTAGATATGCTTGAATTGAGCGATGATGACGAGGTGATTGATCTGTTTTGTGGTTTGGGTAATTTCACTTTACCAATTGCTAAATATGCCAAGCAGGTAGTGGGTGTAGAGGGTGATTTGGGCTTGATTGAGCGGGCAAAATATAATGCTGAAAAAAATCAAATCACCAATGCTGATTTTTACAAAGCGGATCTTTTTAAAGAAGTAGAGGGCTTCGAGTGGTTTAGGGGTAAAACTTACAACAAAGCCTTGATTGACCCAGCTCGTTCTGGCGCTATTGAAATTGTTGAGCTGTTGCCAAAACTCGGTGTTGAGCGTTTGGTGTATGTATCGTGTAATCCAGCAACTTTGGCGCGCGATACTGCTAGATTAATTGAGCTTGGTTATCAGCTTGATACGGCAGGAGTGATGGACATGTTTCCACAAACGGCACATGTTGAATCTATTGCACTTTTTACGAAATAAACTGCTCACATGATTACAATCAACATTGCTAATCAAACGCTAACCCACCAAGATTCAATTTATTCAATTAGTAGTGCGGCAAAGGGCACCGGCGAAGTAGAAGGTTCATTTTGTACACCTTTGGGAAAATTTAAAATTGCTGAAAAAATTGGCCAAGATTTAGCATTAGGCTCTGTACTAGTTGGTCGTGTTCCAACGGGTGAGGTGTATTCACAGCAGCTATATAATCAACAACCTAATCGAGATTGGATTTTATCGCGTATCTTATGGCTTGATGGGGTTGAGCCGCATAATAAAAACACCAAGCAGCGCTATATTTATATCCACGGCTCACCGGATGAATTTTGTCAAGGGGTAGCTGGCTCAAAAGGCTGTATCCGTATGAAAAATAGTGATATCATTAAACTCTTCAATCAGGTTAAAACAGGCGATGAGGTGATCATCCAATGATTAAAAATTATTTACCAAAAAAAGCAGAAAAGCTTGTTTCAGAGGGTGCAGTTTTGATCGATGTGCGCTGTGAGGCAGAAAATAAATTTGTAGGTCGTGTACCTGGGTCAATTCTTATTCCTTGGCTAGATGAGCCAGAATGGGAAGTTAATGAAGAGGAATTTATTAAAGCTTTTTCTCGATTTGGTATTAATAAAGATATCGAGATTATCTTAATTTGTCGTAGTGGCTATCGATCTGATGATGCGGGTAGATGCTTGATTAAAAATGGATTTACCAATATTGCTCATGTGGTTAGTGGTTTTGAGGGTGATCTGGATGAACAGGATCAGCGTGGAAATATAAACGGCTGGCGCCATGATGGCATGCCTTGGATTCAGTGTTAGCAAGTATTCGATTGTTTCTCCATCCTCGGGTGGCCACCATGCTATTTTTAGGATTTTCTGCGGGAGTACCAATACTCCTTATTTTTTCCACTCTGGGTCTTTGGCTAAATGAGGCAGGTGTAGCCAAATCCAGTATTACGTTTTTTTCTTGGGCTGCACTTGGCTATTCTTTTAAATTCGTTTGGGCGCCTTTAGTTGATCGACTACCCATTCCTGTTCTAACCCATTTACTAGGCCGGCGTCGTGCATGGATGTTGATTTCACAATTGGCCATCATGGGCGCTATCTTTTTAATGTCATCGGTTGATCCAAAGGCGGGTGTTGATAGCTTAACCATTATGGCATATGGCGCGGTTCTCTTAGGATTTTCATCAGCCACACAAGATATTGTAATTGATGCCTATCGTATCGAATCGGCTGATAAGGATATGCAATCGATGTTATCGGCCACTTATGTTGCTGGCTATCGTATTGGGATGCTAACAGCTGGAGCAGGTGGTTTATTTTTGGCCAGCTATTTTGGCTCTACTAAAGAGCTGTATAGTTTTTCCGCTTGGTCTAATACTTATTTAGTTATGATTTTAGTTATGATGATTGGTGTTGTAACCACTTTAATTATTAAAGAGCCAGGTCGTACCCAGCATGAAGAGCATTACTCTACTGAAGATTATTTACGATTTTTTATCTTATTTTTAGCGGTAGTTGTCGCATTTGTTGCGACATTTTCTTTAAGTTCAGAGTGGGTTGCAACATTAAAAGCTCAGCTAACGACAATATTTTCCAATCAGCATTTATCTGGATTTATTGTGGGCACCGTTAGAATGATTTTGGCAGTTGCTAGCGCGTATTTAACCACTCGACTATTAATCACACTTAATGTGGTTAATAAATCAATGGTCAATGGTACTTATATTGATCCGGTTAGAGATTTTTTTAATCGCTACGGTGTTAGTGTGGCTGTATTGTTATTAGCTGTTATCGGTCTATATCGTATTAGTGATATTGTGCTGGGCGTGGTGGCAAATATCTTTTACCAAGACATGGGGTTTAGCAAAATAGAAATTGCTACAGTTTCTAAAACTTTTGGCCTGTTTATGACAATTGCTGGAGGTTTTTTAGGTGGCTTAATGGCTATCAAGTGGGGTGTGTTTAGAGTACTGTTTTTAGGCGCATTGCTTTCTGCACTCACCAATTTACTCTTTATTGTTTTGGCCAATATTGGTCATGACATAACTTGGCTATACGTGACCATTACCATGGATAATTTATCTGCTGGGCTGTCTAGTGCCGCCTTTATTGCTTTTTTATCTAGCCTGACCAACATTAAATTTACCGCTGTTCAGTACGCTATTTTTTCCTCGCTGATGACACTACTCCCCAAGGTTTTTGGTGGCTATTCAGGTGGCATGGTTGAGGCGTTTGGTTATAGTCAGTTTTTCATTATTACCACATTAATAGGACTGCCTATTTTGTATTTAGTCTACAAAGTAAAGCCTTATATCAATTAAATAAATCATGAATCTAGGACCCATTATGATGGACGTGTCAGGTTTGACACTGACAGAAATAGAAATAGCGCAAATCGCAAAACCCAGTATTGGTGGCGTGATTTTATTCAGCCGTAATTTTACTTCTATTGATCAAATTAAGCAGTTAATCGCCTCCATTCGAGCTATTAAGCCAAATATTTTAGTGGCGGTTGATCACGAAGGGGGGCGAGTACAGCGTTTTAAAAATGGCTTTACCCATTTACCCGCTATGTTGAGATTGGGCGAGCTGTACGATAAAAACCCTAAAAAAGCACTAAAATATGCTTGCTCTTGCGGATTTATATTGGCCTATGAATTACTAGAGGTGGGTGTTGATTTTTCTTTTGCCCCAGTACTTGATCTGGATTACGGTAATTCATCTGTGATTGGTGATCGTGCCTTTCATTCCAATGCCGATGCTGTGGTGCAATTAGCACAAGCGTTGATTAAAGGGATGCATAGAGCAGGCATGAAATGCGTCGGTAAACATTTTCCAGGACATGGCTATGTGGCGCTAGATTCGCACTTAGATTTGCCAGTTGACAACCGATCAACAAAGGAGGTTTATCAAGATATGGCTGCATTTAAAGGCTTGATTGATCAAGGGCTTGACGCAGTTATGCCGGCACATGTTGTCTATTCAACGGTGGATGATAAACCCGCTGGGTTTTCCAAGACTTGGATTCAAGACATCTTAAAAAGTAAGTTGGGTTTTGAAGGGGTGGTGTTTAGCGATGATTTATCGATGCAAGGTGCCTTTTTTATTGACAACATTAAAGATCGCGTGCAAGTGTCACTAGATAGCGGATGCGATATGGTGCTGATTTGCAATCATCCTGACATGCTCTTAGAGGTAATTGATCAAGATTGGGGTTTGAATGAAAAGCTACAATCAATGCAAGGTAATAGAAAGTATAAATCCGATAAAATAACCCATTTACAACATTTAGAAACGATTAAGAGTTTATTATGAGTGATGACAACAACACAGAATTAGAAGTTAGAATGCTAAGTGCCATGAGAAAAACCTTAATCTCAGTGGCAAAAGATACAATGACCAAGCCAGGCCTTCGTCATCCGTTAACAGAAAATACGCAAAAAATGATTACCGATTGCCTAAATCTGGTTATTTCTCGTCAAACAGAAATTGAAAAACAAGCGGGCACACATACCAAGATGAAGCCAGTTTATACTGACGAGCAAACGGTTCAGAGTTTTTCTATTGATGATTTAAAGAAAACACTGAATTAAACAAATTCCAAATTAGCGTAGCTAGCAATTAATCTACGAGGCAATTCCTTACGCCAACCAGTTGAAGTAGAAAAATAGTAAAACAACAACACTATTGATACAATAGTGTTCGGAAGGTTTTGCCTCTAAAGAAAGGGCTAAACAAATTCCAAATTAGCGTAGCTAGCAATTAGCCTGAGAGGCAATTCCTCACGTTAACAAAATTTAGAGTATTGATAACTCATTAATACTTCTGTTATCACTCTATCAAGTTCGGGAGGTTTTGCCTCGCTTGAAAAGCTTTTATTAGGAAATTAAACAAACTCCAAATTAGCATAGCTAGCAATTAGCCATTTTGTGCCAGCTGTTTTAAACTTAATCTGAATTCTGGCGCTATCGCCTTCGCCCTCAAAATTAAGTACAGAGCCGTAACCAAATTTTGCGTGTTTGACACCGGCACCAACAAATAATTGACCATTCGCCTGAGGCTCGATATCTTGATTATAGATATCGTTATCAGTGTCAGTATAGTTAACCTGCGTTGCGCCAAATTTCGCCTTAACTTTGTTAAGATATTCGCTTGGAATTTCATCTAAGAATCTAGAGGGGTAAGCGTACAAAGATTGGCCATGTAAAAAACGTTTAACCGCAAATGATAGGGTTAATCTTTTCATGGCTCGAGTCATACCTACGTAGCACAAACGCCTTTCTTCGTCCATTAAATGCGGTTCATCTTTAGATTGCCTAGAAGGGAACAAATCTTCTTCTAAGCCACCTAAGAAAACATTTGGAAACTCCAAGCCTTTAGCTGAGTGGATGGTCATTAGCTGAACATTGTCAACAGCAGGCGCATTAGCGTCACCACTAGAGTCAAGCGAGGCAAGCGAGATAAAGCCAACCACCTCGTTCATTTCACTCTCTTCTTCATGGTTATATTGCTTGGCAGCAGAAATCAATTCCTCCAGATTTTCTTTTTTACTACCTGCTTTATCCGTCTTGTCATTGGCATAATGATTCATTAGCCCTGATGCATTCAATAAATGTGAAACTTTTTCACTTAAATCTAAATGTTTGCTATCATCAGTCATTTGTTCGATCAATGCAATGAAGCCATTTAGAGCGTTCGCAGCCCGTGTTGGAAGTGTGGGTGATACGTGTTGCGCTGCTTGAAATAAATTGGTATGTTCGTTGCGGGCAAATTCTCGTATTTTTTCTAGCGTGGCATTGCCAATTCCTCGTGTTGGAAAGTTAACAATGCGCTCAAAAGCGACATTGTCAGCCGTATTTTCAATAAGGCGTAAGTAAGCCAGTGCATCTTTAATCTCAGCGCGTTCAAAAAACCGCAAACCGCCATAAATAATATAAGGAATGTTATATTTAATGAGCGCTTCTTCAAACACACGAGACTGCGCATTTGATCGATATAAAATAGCATTGTCGCTAGCATTGTCGCCATCTTTTATGTTTTTTTGAATAGCACGAACAACATGGTCTGCTTCATCGGTTTCTGTGCGTGCTTCATAAACATTAATTAAGTCACCATCACCAGAATCAGTCCATAAAGATTTACCCATGCGGTTTGTATTATTGGCAATAAGTGCATTTGATGCAGACAAAATATGCCCGGTAGAACGATAATTTTGCTCCAAGCGTATGGTTTGAATTGGGGCAAAATCTGTTTCTAATTTAGTGATATTTTCGATTTTTGCACCGCGCCAGCCATAAATTGATTGATCGTCATCTCCCACGCAAAACACTTGGTTGTTGCCGGTAAATAGCTGTTGAATCCATTTGTATTGCACTGTGTTTGTGTCTTGAAACTCGTCCACCAAAATATGCGAAAATCGTGTCTGATAATGCTCAAGCAGTGCCAAATTGTTTTTGAGGAGTTCATAGCTTCGAACCAGTAATTCGGCAAAATCAATTAAATCATTGGCACGACAATGTGCTTCATATAAAACAAATACTTCAAGGCTCTTTTTAATAAAAAAATTATAACCAGGGTCAACATCTTGAGCGCGAATACCTTCATCCTTCTGCTGATTGATAAACCACTGCACCTTTCTCACAGGGAATTTAGACTCGTCAATATTGTTTTCTTTCATTAGGCGCTTAACAATACGGAACTGATCTTGTGCATCTAAGATTTGAAAGCCTGAAGTGAGTCCTGCTTTTTCATAATGCGTACGTAAAAGACGATGCGCAAGACCATGAAAAGTGCCTACCCACATACTTTGGATGGGTCTTCTTAACAGCGTGGCAAGTCTTTCTCTCATTTCAGCCGCTGCTTTATTGGTAAAAGTTACTGCTAGTATTGCGTCCGTATGAACATTTTTTTGAGTGACTAAATAAGCGATTCTGTGGGTTAATACTCGAGTCTTGCCACTGCCTGCACCTGCTAGTATGAGTGCATTTTGGCTATCATTAAGTGCAACTGATTGCTGTTGTTTGTCGTTTAAACCGCCGGTTATTTCAGATAAATTCATGTTTTTTTCTTGCCTTGTTGCATTTAATGGTTATAATATTATCTTTCTCTTATGTCAGTTGAAAAAAACGCTCTGATATAAGCAACAAAATTATAAACATTATTTAAGGAGTATCAGCAATGACTTACTACGAAGGCGTTAAAAAAATGGAAGAAATGGGCGTAAACGACAACTATATCCAAGGTTGGGTTGCAGGTTTCTTAAACAACCCTGAGATTGAAGAGCAAAGAAGAACTGAAGAGTATGAATCAGGCTATGAAGACGGCCAAGAGCATACTGATGAAAACTTCGCTAACTTTTGTTAATAGCCTAAAGTAAAACGAATCATAAAAGCCCCTGACGGGGCTTTTTTTATGCCTATGAATCAGTGGAATCAACAAGCAAGAAGTGTACTAAAGGGTGCAAAGGCTAGTAATGATTTTTTTAATACTCAGGCATTTCAAGAGGTGCACTTTCCAATTAAAATTCCTTTGGAATATGCCCAACTAATTGACCAAAATAATCCTAATGATCCCTTACTCAAGCAGGTCATGCCGCAGGAAAAAATTGATCAAAATGGCTTTACTCAAGCGCCACTGAATGATGAAGAGAATTCACCTGTTGCTGGGCTGATACACAAGTACACAAATCGAGTGTTATTAATTACTTCGCAAGTGTGTGCAATTCATTGTCAATATTGTTTTCGTCAAAATTTCAATTACTCGCAACACGATGCAATCAGCAATTGGCCTGAAATTAAGCGCTATATACAAGCGGATAAACGCATCAATGAAGTTATTTTAAGTGGCGGTGATCCGTTAAGTTTGAGCGATCAGAAGCTTGAGAAATTAATTAAAAATATTGAAAATTTTGAATATGTAACCACATTACGCATTCATACGCGTTCATTGGTGGTGTTACCAAGTAGAATCACTGATTATTTGGCTGAAATACTGTCAAAAACTAGTTTAAAGGTTGTTTTAGTGGTGCATATTAATCATGCTAATGAGATATCAGAGGCCTTTTCTAAAAATATCGCAAAAATTGAAAACGTGACCTTTTTAAATCAATCGGTGTTGTTAAAGGGGGTTAATGACGATATCAATAGCCTTAAACAACTTAGCCTAAGGCTTTTTCAGGCGGGAATTTTGCCGTACTATCTACATATGTTAGATAAAGTTTCAGGTGCTGAAAACTACCTAGTGACTGATGAAAAAGCAATGAAATTACATCAACAGTTGCAATCTCAGCTAAGTGGTTATCTCGTGCCAAGACTGGTGAGAGATGAGAATCAATCCTCAAAAAGTTGGCTACTTTAATATAGCTTTTTTCAGGTCTTCAATCTCCATTTCACCCATTTTAAAGTCAACCAAAACCCCTGCTGGGTTATAAACATAGGTAGTTGGCATGCCAATTACTTCGCCAAAATTAGAAAATTGCGGCCCGTTATGCGCATCAAATAGCACAATAGGATAGCTAACCATAAAGGTATCGGTAAAGTCGGCAATGGCCTTTGGATCAGCTTGCTCATAGTCGAGACCGAGTATTAACACTTTGTCTTGATTGTTTTCATAAAATTCGACAAAAGCGGGAATTTCTTTTAAACAAGGTGGACACCAAGTTGCCCAAAAATTAACCACCAAATATTTGCCTTGGGTTGATTGGTTAGTATGCGTGTTTCCCTGGGTATCAATTAAAGAAAATTTAGGCGTGGTAATTTGTTTGAGTTGCGCTTGTTTTGCAGCGCTAACAATGTCATCAACATTCTTACTGTGAGCGCTGTTAAAGCTAGCAAATAGGGCGAGTATAATAATAATTTTTTTCATAATAACCTTTTAAAGATGAGCACAATAATTTATCACAATCCTAGATGTACAAAATCTAGACTAACATTAGGCATTTTAGAAGAAAAAGGCCTGAACTTTGAAATAATTAAATACTTAGATACACCGCCTAGTTTCGACGAATTAAAGGCATTATTGGCAGACCTTAATCTTGAACCAAGAGCTTTAATGCGTACGTCTGAAGCGCCTTATAAAGACAACCAGTTAGACGATGAATCGCTTAGCGAAGATGTACTGATTCAAGCAATGATCGAGTATCCAATTTTGATTGAGCGCCCAATTGTTAGAACAGAAAATGGTGTTGTCGTTGGCAGACCGCCAGAAAATGTCCTAACGATTATTTAGTTTTTTAGTAGTCTTCCTCAACTAAAAGAGTCGAAAGATATCCCTCACGCCCTTCGATATTAGAATAATAAACATCATCGAGTCCGTCAACCACAGAATTTTTAACCACATCAAGCGCTAAAATAGCATCGCTCCAAGCGCTTAAATTTTTAAATTCTGCAAGTGATAGGGCGTTATCTGTAAATTCATTAATCCAGGCAAGACGCATAAAAATTGGCGCAAAGGCGGCGTCAATCATATTAAATTCATCGCCATTAAAGAATGTTTTAGAGTCTTTAACCGATTCAATCTTAGCAAGTTTGCCAAAAAGTGCTGTTTTAGCCGTGTTAAATTTTTCTTCATCACCTATCACCATGTTAAACATATCATCAAATAAAGCAGATGAAAAAGCAATCCAAGAGCGGTTATTGGCCTTTTTAACAACATCTGCTGGATGCATATCAGTCGCACTAATATCGTTAATAAATTCTGTAATCACAGAAGATTCAAACACCACTTGATCATCTGCTTTTAGTAATGGCACCTGACCAGTCGGAGAGATTTCTTTAAACCAATCAGGCGGGTCCATTGGATTGATATATGTGAGTTCAAAATCATGATTTTGACTATTAAGTGCAATAATAGCACGTTGTGCAAATGGGCAAAGTTTGAAGCTGATTAATTCTAATTTCATAATGATGTTTATTGTTTTTTTAATGCGATTATACCGCTAACCATTAGCAAGCATTTTGCTCTTCTGCAAGGCGGGCAATCAAAATATTGATTAAGCATAGGTAGAACTATGTGATTGAAATATTTTGATTGTTCAACGCAGTCAGAAGGGCAAAAGCCGCTGCTAATCACGATGATAGGGGTGGTTGGTTAATAACGAATGGGCACGATATAGTTGCTCAACCGCCAATAGTCTTGCCATCGAGTGCGGCAGGGTTAAATTTGACAATCCCCAAAGTTGATTAGCGTGTGATTTAACACTGTCACTCAAGCCATCAGCGCCACCAATAATAAGCGCAATACTCTCGCCATTTTGCTGCCAACTGCCAAGGTTTTGAGCGATTGCTTTAGTTGTATGCTGTTTGCCGCGTTCGTCAAAAGCAATCACTAGTTGAGCGTCTTTTACCGCTTTAAGAATGAGCTCGCCCTCAAGTTCTTTAATTTGCTCAATATTTTTACCTTTACGCTTTTGCGCCTCTAATGCAATCAAGTTAAAGTTGAGTTGAGCGGGTAATTGCTTTTGGTAATGATTAATGCCAGTTTGAATCCAATCTGGCATTTTTTTGCCAATGACAATCAGATTAATCTTCATGAGTATTAGTCGTTTTCAGTACCAGACCAAAGTCGCTCGAGTTTGTAGAATTCTCTGGTTTTTTCAGTCATCACGTGTACAACCACTTCGGCTAAATCTACCAAAACCCAATGACCTGTTTCTGTGCCTTCGACACCAGAAACCTGCATGCCTAAGCGTTTTGCTTCGATTTTAATGTTATTAGCAATACCTCGAACATGCTGAACAGAGCGGCCTGTAGCAATAACAATCGCCTCAATATCTGCGCTTTGATCCAGCACTTTTAAGGTAATAACATCTTCCCCTTTTAGTTCATCAATGGTTTGTGTCACAACACTAAGTTGTTCTTCTAAATTTAGGCTCATAATGTTTGCAGATAGTTAATAATGCGCTTTGGAAGTAATCCGTCCAAGCTTTGTTGTGTGTGTATTTTACCCTCTTGTGAGGTGTTAAACAAAATACCACGAATATCGCTTGAAGAAATATCCAGTAAGTCAGTTTGTGCAAAATAAACCAATCCTGATGTTTGACAGGCCAGTTCTTTAGGGTTTTTAGCGTGGCTAAAGTGGCCGATATTTCGCTTGTTTTTCTCACCAGGACGTGCTAGTACCACTAAATGGCAATATTGATGAAACATTTCAGCGTCTTTCCAGCTAGAGAGCTGATTAAAGCTATCCATGCCAATAATCAAACAAATGCTCTCTTGTGGAAATTCTATGGCAATTTCTTTAAGCGAATCAATGCTATAAGACGCGCTTGTCCTGTTAATTTCTCGAGTATCTAAACTTAGATTAGGGAAATCATGCAGGGCTAGTTCTAGCATTTCTAAGCGCTGTTTTGTAGAAAAAGTGAGCGCCTTTTTATGGACGGGTGCTCGGCACGGCATTAAAAATAGGGCGGATAAATCAAGCTCACGTTTGAGTTGTTGTGCATTTTTTAGATGACCAAAGTGCACGGGATCAAATGATCCGCCAAAAAAACCAATCATAGCATGGCTTGCACTTCTTTGAGCGTTAGCGCTTCGGTTGGATAGGCTACTAATCCTTGTGACATGCCGTTCACAAAGCGGACAAAATCGGCTTCATTGTCGAGTAGTAAGTACGCGTTGCCAGATTTTTGCTCACCCATGGTGGTGTTGATTTTGCAACCATAATCATGTCCGCAATGAAGCATGACATGATCATCAATAGTTTTAAGTTTTTGCATAGAGTGGTATAGCTCGTGCACGTTACCCCCTGGCAAACTGCAATGGCCTGCGCCATACACAAATAAAGTATCGCCGACAATAATATGACCTTCAAGTAAAAAACAAATACCCCCTGCACTATGCCCAGGCGTATTGATGATTTTGGCAGGTGTTTTACCAATAAAAATCGTTTCGCCATCTTCAACCGTGTCTGGCAGGGTTTCAATTTGAAAATAAGGTATTTCATTGATGCCAGCGGTAACCTTTGCGCCTGTCATCTCAACTAACTCATCCACCGCATTGGTATGGTCAAAGTGCCAATGAGTCAGCCAAATGTCGGTGAGTGTATAGCCTTTGTCTGTTATTCTATCAACAAATAGTTGCGGATCCCAAGCAGGATCAACAATGGCGCAAGTTTTGCTATCATGATCAAAGATAAAATGAATAGAATCTTCTAGTGCGCCAATATGATAGAGAATTTCCAGTGTATAGGACTTTTCAGTAAAAGTTTTTATTTTTAGTTCCATGTAATTATTTTACCAATTATCACTTGACTATTTTAACTTCAGCGTTATAATTTACCTCTTTTGCTACGCACCAAGTTTTGGGGCTATAGCTCAGCTGGGAGAGCACGACACTGGCAGTGTCGGGGTCAGCGGTTCGATCCCGCTTAGCTCCACCAGCGCTAGCAAAGAAAATGTTATGTCGCCTTCGTCTATCGGTTAGGACCCTAGGTTTTCATCCTAGTAAGAGGAGTTCGATTCTCCTAGGCGATGCCATACACTTAAAAGCCCTGTTTTACAGGGTTTTTTTTTCGTCTATTAAAAAATTACTAAGCAATTATTCAGCTTCTCGATTAAAATGTTTTTTGTCGCGTTCGTCTAGTCTGGCCCAGGACCCCAGGATTTCA
>JAHZJR010000031.1 GCA_022600805.1 Pseudomonadota bacterium | reverse complement strand
ATCGTTCATCGTCATGAATTACGCCAGCAAGTACACACTCTATTAAGCGCAATGACGTTTAATAATGGCTAATTACACGATTCATTACAAACTCAGCCATGCAAATGGCGCTCTGGTAGATGAAGCTTGGGACGAACCCTTGGTGTTTGAAGTGGGCGATGGGCAGCTCGATCCTTGTCTAGAAAAATGTGTGCTTGATGCTAAATTGGGCGAATTACAAACTTTTTTATTAGGCGCATCTGAAGCCTTTGGCGAGCGCTATGATGAGGCTTTCCAGTTTATGTCGCGTGACGATTTCCCATCAGATTTTAATTTTGAGCTAGATGCGGCAGTTGAATTTCAAACACCCACAGGAGATGTTTATGTTGGCTGCATTGATCAGATTGAAAAAGATCAGGTGCGAGTCGACTTCAACCATCCGCTTGCAGGTGCTGACGTGTCTTTCCAAGTCAAAATTCTTGACATAGTTTCGTGAAAATCCTATTGGCTAATCCTCGCGGGTTTTGTGCGGGCGTTGATCGTGCGATTGAAATTGTCGAGCGTGCGTTGAGTTTGCATGGCGCGCCAGTTTACGTGCGCAATGAAGTGGTGCATAATAAATTCGTAGTCAATGATCTCAAAGCCAAAGGCGCTATTTTTGTTAAAGAAATATCTGAGGTGCCCGAACACCAAGTGGTTATTTTTAGTGCACACGGTGTTTCGCAGCAAGTTCGCACCCAGGCTCAAGATATTAAATCTACTGTTTATGATGCGACTTGCCCTTTGGTGACCAAAGTGCATAAAGAGGTGGCGCGCAAGCAAAAACAAAATCATCAAGTTATCTTAATTGGCCATAAAGGCCATCCTGAAGTAGAAGGAACTTTAGGGCAATCAAGCGCAGGCCAGCAGGTAGCTTTGGTAGAAAATACAGCTGATATTGACCAATTAACGATTGCAAAAAATAGTGATATTTCTTATACGACACAAACCACTTTATCGGTGGATGATACTCAGCATATTGTGGACCATTTAAAAAACAAGTTTCCTCATATTCGTGCGCCTAAAAAAGACGATATTTGCTACGCCACACAAAACCGCCAAGACGCTGTTAAAACACTGATGCAATCAGCTGATGTGTTGTTAGTATTAGGCTCTAGCAATTCCTCTAATTCAAACCGATTGCGTGAAATTGCCGATAAAATGAATATCCCTGCTTATCTAATTGATGGGGCGAATGAAATTGAGCCAGATTGGATAAAGAATGTCAATATTGTGGGAGTAACAGCAGGCGCTTCGGCGCCAGAGGTGCTGGTGCAAGAGGTGGTTAACTATTTATATGATTACGGTGCAGATGAATTGCAAGAAGTCAGTGGCGCCAAGGAAAGTGTGCATTTTCCTGTCCCGGAAGCGCTAAGATAAAGGAAACAAACAGAAGCGAGTTTATTTGAAAAAATTATTCGTCAATAGTATATTTGTTAATGAGTTGGCTTTATGAGGTTTTGCCTCATTTGAAGCACATCAAAAAAGGAGAATAGTAAACATGGAAAAAACAGCGCTGATTTGTGGCTCGTACGCCTTTGATTCAATTATGGTCTTTCACGACCAATTTAAAAATCACATCTTGCCAGACAAAGTGCATATGTTGAATGTTTCGTTTTTAGTACCCACTATGCGTAAAGAGTTCGGTGGTTGTGGCGGTAATATTGCCTACAACTTGCACTTGCTTGGCGCAAACTCTATCCCAATGGCAACGGTAGGCGAAGACTTTACCCCTTACATGCAGTGGATGGAGAAACACCATATGAATACAACGCATATGAAGGTGATTGAAGGTAGTTATACAGGTCAAGCTTTTATTACCACCGATATGGATGATAATCAAATCACTGCTTTTCATCCGGGTGCAATGAGTAATTCACATGAAAACAAAGTCAGCGACGTGAGTGTGGCAGATATTGGTATCGTTTCTCCAGATGGGCGAGATGGTATGATTGAGCATGCTCAGCAGTTTTCTGATGCTCAGGTGCCTTTTGTTTTTGATCCGGGCCAAGGTATGCCAATGTTTTCTGGCGAAGAGCTGCTTAAGTTTATTGAGCAAGCGACTTATGTTGCGGTTAATGATTATGAGTCGCAAATGTTGCAAGATAAAACTGGGCTTGACATAAAAACCATTGCCTCAAAAGTAACAGCCCTGATTATTACGAAAGGTGCTCAAGGTAGTGAAATTCATGCCAATAACGAGGTGATCCAAATTGCACCGGCGAAAGCGTTAGATACTCAGGACCCAACAGGTTGCGGCGATGCTTATCGAGCTGGTTTATTGTACGGCATCATGAACGATATGAGCTGGAAAACAACGGGCCAGTTAGCAGGACTCTTGGGCGCGATTAAAGTTGCGCACCTTGGTACTCAAAATCACACGTTTACGTTGCCAGATATTGAGAAACTTTATCAAGATAATTATGGTGAAGTGCTGCTAGCGTAAGACGTTTAGACAGCTTTAATAACATAGTAAAATAATAGGTTATGTGAAAATATAATAGGTTATAATACCCTCTGTTATTAGATCCTTTGAGGAGAGGTGGAATAAAATGAAAGCATTAGAAAAATTATTTGAATTAAGGCGTTCGCTAGATACTTATGAGCGTGAGTTAGGTTTTGACAAGTTGTCAGAAGTAGAAAAAGCAGTGTTAGAGTTTGTGATGCATTCTAAAGATGCTAACATCACTAGAATTACAAAGGACGAGTACTTTTTTAAATACTCGCTCTCTACAATTAAAAGAGCTGTGGGTGTTTTACTAAGTGAAAACATTATTACTGCGACACAGTCTAGCGTTGATAAGCGCTCAATGATCCTAACTTACAATAAGTAATTTGTACAGCTCTGGCGAGAGCAACTACTTCAAATTGAAAAATTGTTGTTAAACAGGTGCCATCCTTGCCATGACTGAAAAATTTCAAAACTACCTTACTGAAAACCTCATAGCCTTTATGAGTGTTTTTTCAATGGCGTATGTGATGACGTGGTTTGGTACGTTCGAAGCTGAAGTGGGGCATTATCTGTATTTACCGCTCGGTGCGAAAATATTGATGTATTTGCTATTTGGTTATCGCGTATTTCCGGGCATTATCGCCGCTTGTTTTGCTGGCGGTATTGTTTTAATGAATGCCTGGAACGATAATTTATTGATTGGCATGATGTCTGCTTGTGCCGGTGCGATTGCACCAATTGTGGCTATGTGCATCATGAAGCGCACTCGGGTGAGTAATTTTGCCAATCTAGGTCAAGTTGATTTCCGACATGTGCTGTTTTTAATTGTATTTTCATCGGTCATCAGTGCACTATTAAAGTTTTTTGTTTACACACAAGACCTCACTCTTAACATCAACGCTGTGACCTTTATTACTCATTATATTACTGGTGACGTATTGGGCGGTCTGTTAGTCATTTACTTAACTTTGCATGTTATAGTGCCAATTCTTAAGGGGTTTTTGCCACAAAAATCAAGTTGATTGTTGGGTATAATTTGAGCGGTGTTCCCCGTAGGATTTGTACGTGCTCATCACCAATGTTCTTATTGCCTTAGTTGTTTTCGCCACCTCATTCTTGATGGCCTGGTTGAGCGGGGTAGATATTGCCCTTGGAAATTACCTGTGGCTACCCATGGGTGCAAAAGTTCTAGCGTTTTTGTTGTTCGGACTTTGGGCCT
>JAHZJR010000002.1 GCA_022600805.1 Pseudomonadota bacterium | reverse complement strand
TTATTTATACTTGGGTTTATCGTGGCAGTTGTTTTTTACTTAATCAGAGGAAAAATTTAGTTATCAATATGATGTCTAACTCAACTGTTCTTTCGATTGTAGAATCGCCGTTATTTCCAGATTTTAGCGAGTTGTATCAAAATAAAGCCATGACAGAGCTTAGAGTGAACAGTATTCGCAAAGCAATTTCTTTGGTAAAAAAGCAGTCAATAGATTTGATTGTAGTGGAGTTTTTTTACGCCTATAGCACTAATTATAGTGGCATCTATAAATCGAATATAGAAGTGTTATTAGTTAGTTTGCGTAAGTATTCGTCCAAGACCAAAGTGGTTGTTCTAGCAAAAAAGAAGGAGATGAAATTCTTGAATGTACTTAATGCGGTGGATTATCCAATATACGGTGTTTTGCAGCTACCAACATCAGTGAGTGCTTTCGAAGCGCTATTTGATAGGCGATAAGTATTAATCAAAACTGGAATTATCTTGTTTAGATCTCCATAAACGTCCATCAATTGCTGACAACCCTAGAGCAATCATGCTCAGACCCAGCAGGTGAATCGTAGTTATGGTTTCATTCAGAATAACCACACCCAATAAAATCGCAGATATTGGAACTAACAAGGTAACTAACGATATATTGACCGCGCCAGCAGAAGATAGAATTTTAAAATAGAGCACATAAGCAACCGCTGTAGATAAAACCGCTAGTGCGATTATTGATAATATTGTCTCAATGGACCAGTTGCCCATTATTGGTGCACCATCAACGCTATAGGCAATGGGCAGCATTAATAGTGAAGAGGTGCTGGTTTGACCGGCAGCCAATATAATAGGGCTAATAGTCATTGCCTGAAAACGTCGTCCATAAGCACTTGCAAACGCATAAGACAATCCAGCGCCAAGGACTGCCATTTGAGCTATAACAGTAGTCATATTGGAGTTTGCAGGTAGACCGATCATAAGAACAACTCCAGAAAATCCAATGCAAATGCCGATAATCTTAAGTGTGCCAACTCTTTCATCGGCCAGCCATAATCCGGCGACAATCACTGTAAAAAAAGGCATGGCCGCGTTTAATATTGACGCCAAACTTGATGCGATTTGGGTTTGACCCCAAACAATCAGAGTGAACGGGATAGCGTTATTAAGAAGCCCCATTACTAAAAAAGCAAGCCATATTTTTGCAGATTTTGGCACTTGGAGGTTTAAGTAAAGTGCCACGCCCCACAATACAAAAGTTGCTAACAAAAGCCGCAGAGTGACAATGGTTAGTGCTGAAAGATCTTGCAGAATAACCTCAACAAAGAAAAATGAGCCACCCCATAATATAGATAAAATGATTAACATTAACCATTCTTTGACACCCATAACAGTATTAATTTTGGTTGACATGTTGTTATTATCGGCAGTAATAAAATGACCGTATTGTAGCTATCGAAATACTTAGCGTCAATCAAGGCTTGTTGTTATCAGCTTTATAGTTTATTATTTATCCAAAAAACTTTAGGAGGAATATTATGCAAAAAATAATAGCAGCGTTAATATTAACATTTTTTTCTATAATGGCGTCGCATGCGGTTGAACCGGGAAAGGTTACTGGTGGCGCGCAATATGAAGTGCCATCCTGGTTTACTGATAGTTTTTTAGATATCAGCGAAGATGTCGAAGAGGCGGGCGACGAAGCTAAGAAAGTGTTGTTATTTTTTCATCTAGACGGCTGTCCGTATTGTGATGCCATGTTGAGTCAAAACTTTAAAAGTGGCAATAATCAAAGCTTTATAAAAGATAATTTTTCTGTGATTGCGGTTAATATTAAGGGTGGTCGAGAAATCACTATGCCTGATGGCGATGCAATGAGTGAAAAGGAGCTTGCACAGAAGCTTGGTGTTAAATATACACCTACTATTGTGTTTTTGGACAAGCAAGGTAAGCAGGTGTTTAGAACTAACGGATATCGCAACCCAACACTATTTGGTCATACAGTTGAATATGTTGCTAAAGATCACTCAGAGTCACAAACATTAAACCAATTTGTTGCTAGTAAGTCAGCACCTAGCTATCAGTTTGCCACTCACTCACTATTAGAAAAAGTAACAGATTTTTCTAACTTTAGTGATCCAGTTGCCATGTTGTTTGAAGATAAGCGCTGTGTTGGGTGCGGTACCGTTCATGAAAAATTATTAAATCGTGATGATGTGCTTGATGAATTGGATAAGTTCTTATTTGTGCGCTTTGATGCTGATTCTGATGAGGAAATCATTCTGTTTAATGGTGCCAAAACCACGCCTAAACAACTGGCAAAACAGCACAACCTAAGCTATCGACCTGGATTTTTATTATTTGACGAAGGCAAGAAAATTATAGAAATTGATAACCGTTTGTTTAGTTTCCACTTTAATGCTGTCTTGAGTTTTGTAAGTGGCGGGCATCATAAAACCTATGAGGATTTCAACGCTTATCGAAATGCCTATCAAGCTAAATTACTCGAACAGGGTGTTGATATCAATATGGTTGATTAATTTGGTGGAGATGGCGGGGATCGAACCCGCGTCCGAAAACCTTCAAACAAAGAGTCTACATGCTTAGCTTGGTCTATTTGAGTTAGCCGCCTATCACCCGACCATCAGGGATATAAGTAGCGATTTCCAAAAGTTTTAACCGAATTACCTGGAAAAAATAATCCTAGCGAGTCTGTAAGCGACCGCTATCTAAGAAACACAGACAATCTCAAAGGAGCGGCTAGCTATGCAGCTAGAGCGTAGTTGTTTTCGTTTGCAACTATCTTTTTAAAGCATATTTTTACGAGTTATCTTTATCCTCGGCATGCGTCCTTGAGATCCAACTCCTCGTCGAAGCCATGTCATCCCCTGGAAGGGGCATTATAGCATTTTTTTACTGAATTGTCACTCTCGCAAATTTGCGCTTGCCCACTTGATAGACAGCTGTGCCAGCTTCAGGCACTAGATTACGATCATCGATTTTTTCACCTTCGATCTTGGCAGCGCCTTCTTTGATCAT
>JAHZJR010000030.1 GCA_022600805.1 Pseudomonadota bacterium | reverse complement strand
TATGATTTAGGTCTTCGCGTTTTAAGTATATTTGTGCACCGCCCAACTTTTGGCTTAAATTTTGTGCATGATAAAGTGGTGTAGAACGTCCAACATAATGCTTAAGGTCATGTTCAAACTCAGCTAAAAAATCTGGATCATTGGACGATTTTACATATTGATCCTTTAATTCTTTTAATGCATGTACTAATGTTTCTGATGAAAAATTCCCTCCAAAAACACCAAAATGTCCCTTTGAATCTGGAAGATTATATTTAGGTTGCATAAGCCCTTCCACCTTGAGTGTAAATAGCAGACTGCAGTAATAAATTAGCAATTTCTCTATTTTCACCCAGATAATCAGAAATAACAATATTTACATCTGGATTGTTATTTATGCCTTTTTGAACTTCCTCCGGCACATCTTCAGTAACATGCCTGCCAGCAGAAAGGAAATACGGAACGATAATAATATCAGTAGCACCTAACGCAACACATTGATCAATTCCGTCTGGAATCAATGGTTCTGCAAGTTCTAAAAAAGCGTGTTTAATAAGGTCAAATTCATTACTGACCAATTGATTCATTTTTAAAGAGAGTTGTTTCACCTCTTCATTCGATGACTGTTTTCTGCTACCGTGAGCAACTAATAATATAGCTTTCATTTTTCTCCTTAATTAACTTTCTTGTAATAATTTGATTCTTTGATATCTAATTTTTGCCTCTTTTGCAGAACTAGATACGGAAACAATCGGTTTAATTGTATTTGTCTGATTTAAGTATTTGTTTATATAAATATTTTGTGGGTCAAATTTCTTTTCTTGTAAGTGTGGATTGAAAATTCTGCTGAATTGAGCTGAGTAGGGTGCTGTACCCGAAACCCATTGCCATCCCATGGCGTTTGATGCAAGATCTGCGTCAACCAGTGTATCCCAAAACCATTTAAATCCTTTATTCCAGTGTATGCCAAGATTTTTGGTTAAAAATGAGGCGCTAATCATTCTTGCTCGATTTGGCATCCAGCCCTCATTCCATAATTGTTTCATAGAGGCGTCTACAATATTGACGCCGGTTTTTGATTGCTTCCAGAGTTCAAATAAAATATCATCTCCACTCCATAGTATTTCAGAATCGCAATAATCATAAATTGATTTTAGGTGTGATTCTTGATTGTAAAACATACTATATTTAGCAAATTCTCTCCAAATTAATTGACGATAAAAATCATGTCTATTGGTGTCGCATTTGTAAGCTGCATCATTGAAAGATTTAAGAATTTCAGAAAAAAGATATTCAATTGAAATTTCTCCAAAATTAATTGATACTGACAATTTAGAAGTATATTGCTCTAATATATTGTCTCGATTATCTGAATATAGGTCTATTTTTTTATACAAAAACGCATGCATTAAGTTAATTGCATTTAACTCACCAGGCTTCCAAAAATTAGTAAATTTTTTACTCCAAGATTTATTGGTAATTAATTTTAAATCAGATATTTCAGTAAACTTTTCAACAGGTGTAAATTTTTTTGTTTTGTTTAAACTCCCGAAATTAAAATTTTTTTTAAATATTAAACTACTAAATGTATTGGAAAAAGGGGTGAAAATTTTATAAATGCCGTTTGCTTTTGTTTTAATCACATTAGGGTCAAATACGGTGTCCATTCCAACATATCTAAGATTTTTTGTTTGTTTTAGGGTAACAGTAACATCTTGATCAATTTTTAACTGAATTGGATTAAATGATTTGTTACAAAAAATGGTGGTTTTTTTGCCATTTTTTTCTATATATTTTGAAAAAATATCTGCAGCATTTCCAATAAAAACATTTAGGGTGATTCCTAATTTTAATAATCGCCCCTCTAAATGCATTAAGCTTTGGTGTAAATACCATTGGGCAGCCTCTCCAACAAAAAATTTATTTTTTTCTGGAAAAATATATACAGCTTCTAAACTGTCAGAAGATAACATGGCCTCAGATAAGGCTAAGTTATGCTCTAACCTTAGATCGTTCCTGAACCAAATAATATTATTCATGATATAAATTTAACATGTGCTTTCTAAATAAATTAATCGCCACAGGTATAGAATTTCCAAGATAATAAACATTACTAGGTTTAAATATATCTGAATAGGATTGCTTATCAAAATCGCCAAAAATAAAAACAGGGTTGTCTGATTTATTAATAAAATCTAGAAACTGGGGGTCTTTAGCCTGAAGCTTACTCGGAGCTGTGAAAATCGCTTTGGAAGCTGATTTTTCTGAAACATTTTTAAGCTTGTTATAAGGTAACAAACTACCAAAAAATAGGGCTTGATATCCTAATGTGATAATCATATTGCTCATCATCATCAAGGAAGTTTCTTTGTTAAAATCACTAACAAATATCACTTTTTTTGCATTTTTATTTTTTATATTGTCATGATGAAATCTTGATGACAATCGGATTTGCAACCATTTATTAAAAAAACTTAATTCAGTAATTTCGGCAGATTCTTGTGAATAATATTGTAATAGCGGCTGTAGTAACTTTTCAGAAACTAAATCAACCGGATATAAAGAGACGATATCATTATAAAAGCTATCCATACGGTTATAACTAAAATCACTGACAGAGTTTTTAATATTTGCAATTGCCTCATTCCAAACATTCGTATACGCTATTTCCGCCTCATTTCCAATATTTGCATGATTAATAGTTTTTTTAATGCTGGTAAAAGAGTGGCCATCCTCAAGCAATTCCTTAATTCTTGATACACGAGCAAGATCACTTTGGCTATATAAACGATGTCCTTTTGGCGTTCTATTCGGTTTAATTAAGCCATATCGTCTTTCCCATGCTCGCAATGTCGATGATTTCACTCCTGATTGTGCTTCTAATTCCCTAATTGGAAAAAATTCTTCTACTCTCATAAATTATCAAAATTAAAACTAATTATACAAATTATACAATAAATTTAAAATTGTACAAGTATTTAATTTATAATGAAACCATGAATACAAAAAAAATAAAACCTAACATTGGTATTAGTAGCTGTTTACTGGGCCATAAAGTAAGATATGACGGCGGTCATAAAAATAATAAATTTATTGCCGACACATTAGAAAATTTTTTTACATTTGATTCTTTTTGCCCTGAGGTCGGAAGTGGAATGGGCATACCTAGGCCACCAATTCAATTAAAGAATATAAATGACAAAATTAGCTTAGTTGATAAGAATTTTCCAGACATTGAGCTACAAGATAAGATTTCAAATTATTACCTGAGTATTTCAAACAATATTGAGCACAATTTAAATGGTTATATATTGAAAAGCAAATCTCCAAGTTGTGGAATGGAACGTGTCCCTTTATATAATGAAAACCCTAATTGCACGCCAAATTACTCCGGTGTTGGTATTTTTGCAAAAGATCTTATTAAAAATAATCCAGATATTCCTATTGAAGAAGAGGGAAGATTGAACGATGCAAAAATTAGGGAAAATTTTTTAGAGCGAGTTTATGCTCATTTTAGATTTCAGTGTATCAAAGAAAATATGAAAATCGCTCAATTATTAGAGTTTCATGCTTCTTATAAATTTTCAATAATGGCTAGAGGGTCTCAATATACATCTATTCTAGGTAAAATAGCGGCATCGGCTACTACTGCAAACATCCACGATATTAAAGAGCTGTATTTAATTGAATTTATGAAAGTTATGAAAATTAAAGCCACAAGGAATAAACATATAAATTCTATGCAGCATATTATGGGATATTTCAAAAATGAGTTGGATTCCGACTCCAAACATGAATTATTGAATGTTTTTGACTCTTATAAAAACAACGAAGTTCCGTTATCAACCCCGATGGCTCTCTTAAACCTGTTTCAGCGAAAATATAAAAATCCATATATTGCAAAACAATATTATTTAAATCCATATCCGCAAGCTTTGGCCCTAAGAGCCAATATATAAAACTGATGATTTACCAATGCACACAAAAATATGAGCCCGCCAATAAAGCAAAAATTGGTGTATTAATTACTAACTTAGGAACGCCCGATTTACCAGAAAAAAAATCATTGAAGATTTATCTTAAAGAGTTTTTATCCGATACTCGAGTCGTAGAGCCTCCTCCTGCAAGGTTCATATGGAAAGCGATTTTAAATTTAATTATTTTAAATACAAGGCCTAAGAAATCTGCAGAAGCATACAAATCAGTTTGGGGTAAATTTGGAAAAGGATCTCCATTATTAGATATATCAAACAAACAGTCACAACTTGTCGATCAGAATTTAAATAACAAGAAGGTGTCTTTGTTTCAAGTTGAATTAGGAATGAGGTATGGTAACCCGTCAATTTCATCAGCGCTCAAAAAGCTTGAAAAAAAAGGGTGTAAAAAAATTATTGTATTGCCACTTTATCCTCAGTATGCATCGGCAACAACAGGGTCGACTTTTGATGCGGTTACTGATGAAATTAAAACCTGGAGAAGAGTGCCAGAGCTTCGTTTTATTGATCATTACCATGAGGAGGAGGGCTATATATCAGCGCTTGCTAATAGTGTGAAGAACTTCCAGGAAAAGCATGCGAAGCCTGATTTGTTAATTATGTCATATCACGGCATTCCTAGACGATACTTTGATAATGGGGATAATTATCCGTGTCATTGTTGTAAGACAAGTTTTTTGTTGTCCCAAAAACTTGGCATAGATTCTAGCAAGTACAAGATGACTTTTCAATCGCGTTTTGGAAGGGAAGAGTGGATAAAAGAATACACCGATGAAACATTAAAATTACTGCCAAAAAAGGGCATTAAAAATGTACAAATAATTTGCCCTGGTTTTTCGGCAGATTGTCTCGAAACAATTGAAGAAATCGAGGAAGAAAATAGAGAATATTTTATGGATTCAGGTGGGGAAAAATATCAATACATTCCAGCGCTAAATGACGCTAATGATCATATAAAATTTATTTGTAAGTTAATTAAAAAGAAAACGAAAGATTGGGTTGAATAAAAAATGAAAATTTTAATACTTGGTGGTACAGGGTTAGTTGGCAAGGCACTGGTAAGTCATTTTGCACTTAATCATGAAGTTAAAGCTTTAGGCAGGGGGATTTACAATCAACAAAAATTGCTAAAAGAGTACATTGAGTGGTCAGATCTTTTAATACAATTAAGTGGTGCAACCATAGCAAAAAGATGGACGAAAAAGTATAAAGAAGAGATTTGGAATAGCAGGATTAAAACCAATCAAAAATTAGCAAAAATCTACAACCAATCATACAATAGACCTAAATTAATATGTGCGTCTGCAGTAGGTTTTTATCCAGAATCAAATTGCAAAAAACCTTTTGATGAGTCATATAAAAAGCCTGGATCTGATTTCTTATCCATTTTGGCTGATAATTGGGAACAAGAGATGCTTAACATTAGTTCGAAGGCATTAATATTTCGATTTGGGGTTGTTTTAAGTAAAAATGGTGGAGCATTAAAGGAGATGCTTCCAATGTACCGCTTAGGGGCTGGAGGGCCAATAGGAGATGGTGCCCAGTGCTTTCCATGGATTCATATACAAGATCTAGTTAACGCCATTCAGTTTGGAATTGATAAAAATATTAATGGTATTTATAATCTAACATCCCCAGATTTAATTAATCAGAAAGATTTTGGCAAAGCTTTATCTAAAACTATAAGCAGGCCATTCTTTATTAAAACATTTCCATGGCAATTAAAATTATTATTTGGAGAAGGGAGTGAGGTCTTATTGAAAAGTTTGGCAGTAAGCCCAAAAAAACTGTTAAAGCATGGATTTAAATTTAATTTTGCGAATATAGATAGCGCTTTAAAGGATTTGTTTAAATAATTTGCATTAAATTGAAATTTTCCTAAAAACAACACTCAATAAAAGCAGAATTTAAGCATTAGGCACTTTTAATAAATAACTTGTAAGTAGCCCTATTAGGATCCCTTTTTGCACGAATCAAAAGCCTCTAAAGTTGCAACTTTTAAATTTGTTTGTTTTAGATTGTTTATGACTGAAACTCATGGTTGTTAGAATTGATGTAAATAACCCTATATTTTACGATTAGTAAACCATTAGTGGCTTACTGTATACTCTAGCATCATGCTATTAGCACCAAAAAATCTGTATTCATATCCAAAATTTTGGCCTCACAAGAAAGGTCTTGTTCCTGCGAAGCTATTGCCGATGTCAAGTCAGGAAATGGATGAATTGGGCTGGGATAGTTGCGACATTATTATTGTTACTGGCGATGCATATGTTGATCATCCGAGTTTTGGTATGGCCATCATTGGTCGTTTGCTAGAGTCTCAAGGATTTCGAGTGGGTATTATTTCCCAGCCTGATTGGCATTCAGCCGATGACTTTCGACAGTTAGGCAAGCCAAATTTATTTTTCGCTGTTGCTTCGGGCAATATGGATTCTATGGTGAATCATTATACGGCTGAGAAAAAACCACGTTCTGATGATGCTTATACAGCAGGTGCTGAGGCTGGAAAACGCCCTGATCGAGCCACCACTGTTTATACCCAACGCGCTAAAGAGGCCTATAAAGGTATTCCTGTGATTATTGGCGGCATTGAGGCTAGTTTGCGGCGAATTGCACAATATGATCATTGGTCACAAACTATCCGTCGCTCTATTCTGCCTGATTCCAAAGCAGATTTATTGATTTTTGGTAATGCTGAGCGTGCTGTGGTTGAGGTGGCACATCGAGTAGCATCAGGCGAAGCTATTAAACAAATGACTGATATTCGTGGTACAGCTTTTATGCGACAAGGAATTCCTGAAGGCTGGACAGTTTTAGATTCAAGCGAGATTGATACTGAAAAAAGCCTAGATCATCCGCACACAGATCCTTATGCAGATACATCAAGCAAGAACTCTCAAAATTGCGCTAGCAATAGCGCCCAGTCCAAAGTTGACAAGCTTGATCCGAATCAAGGGGCAGCTCAGGTCCTGGATTTTGGCCAGCGCACAAAAGACTTGAAGCGAGAAAATACAGTAATTAGGCTGCCTTCTTTTGAGCAAGTGGCAAAAGATCGCTATTTGTACGCACACACGTCTCGTGTTTTTCATTTAGAAACAAATCCAGGCAATGCAAGAGCATTGGTACAGCGTCATGGTGAGCGCGATGTTTGGCTAAACCCGCCACCGATTCCCTTATCGATGGAAGAGTTTGATGGCGTGTTTGAATTACCTTATACACGCAAACCACATACTGTTTATGGTGAGCTGAAAATCCCAGCTTTTGATATGATCCGTCATTCAATTAATATTATGCGTGGTTGTTTTGGTGGTTGTACTTTTTGTTCTATTACTGAACATGAAGGGCGTATTATTCAGAGTCGTTCAGAAGATTCAGTGATTCGTGAAATTGAAACTATTCGTGACAATGATAAGGATTTCAAAGGTAATATTTCTGATCTTGGCGGCCCAACGGCTAATATGTATCGCTTGCAATGTAAAGATGAAAAAATCGAATCTGCGTGTCGCCGTCTGAGCTGTGTTTATCCAGGAATTTGTCCTAATTTGGGAACAGATCATAAGCCACTGACTAAATTATACAAACGTGCACGACAGCTAAAAGGCATTAAACGTATTTTTATTGCCTCAGGTTTGCGTTATGATTTGGCAGTACGTGATCCTGAATATATTAAAGAATTAGTCACTCATCACGTAGGTGGACGCTTAAAAATTGCGCCTGAACATACTGAAGACAACACCTTGTCAAAAATGATGAAGCCAGGGATTGGTTCTTATTATCAATTTAAGAAATTATTTGAGCGCTATTCCAAGCAAGCAGGAAAGGAGCAGTACTTAATTCCTTACTTTATTTCATCACACCCCGGAACAAGTGACAAAGATATGTTGAATTTGGCACTATGGTTAAAGCGTAATGATTTTAAGCCCGACCAAGTGCAAGCTTTTATTCCTACGCCGATGGCAATAGCTTCTGCTATGTACCATAGTGAGCTTAACCCGCTGAAGAAGATTACTCGACACTCAGAGGCAGTAAAGACACCGCGTAGTGGTCAACAGCGAAAATTGCATAAAGCTTTTTTACGTTATCACGATCCTGATAATTGGGATGTTTTACGACAAGCGCTAAAACAGATGGGGCGTAGTGATTTAATTGGTAATGGTGAGGAGTGCTTAGTGCCTTACACTAATGTAACTAAGAAGACCAAATCGCAACATTCACGTAAGCGACATAACGATTTCCATCATCGCATCTCTGTCAAGACCGCCAAAAAGAAGCAAAGACGCAATAAATCTTCTTGATAAGTTTAACGGTTTTTTTAATATTTAAACCTTGGTTTAGACGCTTGCGAGCCTTTCTACAGCTTGCTTAATATTATCCATACTAGTGGCAAATGAAAAACGCACATAACCAGGCGCGCCAAATGCTGAACCAGGCACTAGGGCGATATTAAGTTTTTCTAAGCAGTAAGTAGAAAATTCTACATCGTCTTTAAGATCTAAGCGCTTAATTAAACCTTCAACTCTTGGGAAAGAATAAAAAGCACCTTGTGATCTCGGACATTCAACGCCTTCAATAGCGTTGAGCGCATTGACAATGTACTCATGACGCTCCTCAAAAGCACCAACCATTATATCAATAATACTTTGATCGCCATTTAGCGCTTCTAGAGCTGCTGCTTGTGCAATTGAACAGGGATTAGAGGTTGATTGGCCTTGGATTTTTTTCATGGCCTTAATAACGGACTCTGGCCCAGCGCCATAACCAATACGCCAGCCAGTCATAGCGTAGCCTTTAGAAACGCCATTGAGAATAATGGTGCGATCTTTTAGCTGAGGCTCAACCATCACTATATTGATAAAACGCTCATTTCCCCAACGAATATGTTCGTAAATATCGTCGGTAATGATTAGTATTTTAGGATGGTTTTTAAGAACATCAGCCAAAGCTTGCAATTCAGCGTGTGTATAAACTGCACCAGTAGGATTAGAAGGGCTATTAATAATAAAAAGCTTGGTTTTATTGCTAATATTGGCTTTTAGTTGTTCAGGCGTAATTTTAAAGTCTTGCTCCAGTCCTGTTTTTACTACAACTGGTGTAGCGTCAGCCAAAATAACCATATCAGGATAACTAACCCAATAAGGTGCTGGAATAATAACCTCATCGCCTTCGTCTAGGACAGCCTGACATAGATTGTAAAAAACTTGTTTACCACCTGACGAAACCATAACTTCCGTGGCTGTGTAGTCTAGGTTGTTTTCGCGTTTAAATTTATCAATAATGGCTTGCTTTAATACAGGCGTGCCGTCAACAGCTGTATATCTTGTTTCACCATTGTTAATTGCTTGAATGGCTGCCTTTTGAATGTTAATAGGTGTGTCAAAATCTGGCTCCCCTGAACCCATTGGTACAATTTGAATACCCTTAGATTTTAATTCATTGGCTTTTGCAGTGACTGCTAAGGTCGCTGAAGGTTTAACTTTTTGAACTCTTTGAGAGAGAAACTCTGACATAATTTTTGATAAAAAATAGATTAAAATTGAGTGTTTATGTTAATGAAAAAAAACCGACAGTGGGCAAGAAATTTCAACTAGAATCACAATTTTCACCAAGTGGTGATCAACCGAGTGCGATTGACGCATTGGTTTCTGGTGTCAATGCAGGCGAGAAGTTTCAAACTTTGCTGGGCGTGACTGGTTCAGGTAAGACTTTTACATTGGCAAATGTTATTAAGCAAACTAAGCGTCCTAGTTTGATTATGGCACCTAATAAAACATTGGCCGCTCAATTGTATGCTGAGATGAAAGAGTTTTTCCCGCATAATGCGGTGGAGTATTTTGTTTCTTATTATGATTATTATCAGCCTGAAGCCTATGTGCCAGCTTCCGATACATTCATTGAAAAAGATTCGTCAATTAATGAGCAAATTGAGCAAATGCGCTTGTCTGCAACCAAATCTCTTTTAGAGCGTGATGATGTTATTATTATTGCCAGCGTTTCAGCTATTTATGGTTTGGGCGATCCTGAGAGTTATATGTCGATGTTGCTGCATTTAAGTGTGGGTGAGATCTCCAATCAAAGGGAGATATTGTCGCGCTTATCGCAAATGCAATATACACGTAATGACGTGACTTTATTAAGAGGGTGTTTTCGTGTCAAAGGCGAGGTGATTGATATTTTTCCAGCAGACTCAGAAGAGCAAGCCCTACGCGTTGAGATGTTTGATGAAGAAATTGAGCGATTATATTGGTTTGATCCATTAACAGGTGAACGCCTAAAATCTTTACAACGGGTAACTATTTATCCGCAAACCCATTATGTGACGCCAAAATCTAAAATTTTAAATATGCTGGATGATATTAAAGCAGAGCTTAAAGATCGTCGAGGTGAGCTGTTATCTTTAAATAAGCTTGTAGAAGAGCAGCGACTAACTCAGCGTGTGCACATGGATATCGAGATGATGCGTGAGTTGGGATATTGCACGGGTATTGAAAATTATTCGCGCTATCTATCTTCACGCAATCCAGGCGATCCGCCACCTACTTTACTAGATTATCTGCCTGAAAATTCTTTGATTATTTTGGATGAATCACACGTCACTGTGAGTCAAATTGGTGGCATGTATAACGGCGATAGGGCGCGCAAAAAGACATTAGTGGAGTTTGGATTTCGCCTACCCTCTGCACTGGATAACCGACCTTTAAAATATAATGAGTTTGAAGATCGCATTCATCAATGTATTTTGGTATCAGCAACGCCATCCCAGTATGAGTTTGATGTTTCTAGTACGATTGCAGAGCAGGTGGTGCGTCCAACAGGCTTACTAGATCCTGAAATTGAAGTTAGACCGGTGGGCACTCAGGTAGATGACCTACTCAGTGAAATTAATAAGCGTGTAAAGGTAGGTGATCGCGTATTGGTAACCACATTGACTAAAAAAATGTCTGAACAACTTAGCGAGTATTTGAACGAGCATGGAATTAAAGTTCGCTACCTACATTCCGATATTGATACAGTTGAACGAGTAGAAATTATCCGAGATTTGCGTTTAGGTGTATTTGATGTGCTGGTGGGTATTAATTTACTTAGAGAAGGTTTAGATATTCCTGAAGTTTCTTTAGTGGCGATATTGGATGCAGATAAAGAAGGCTTTTTACGCTCAGAAAGATCACTCATCCAAACCATGGGTAGGGCGGCTAGAAATGTGAATGGCAAAGCAATTTTGTATGCTGATCGAATTACCAAATCGATGAAAAAGGCCATGGATGAAACGCTCAGAAGACGTGACAAACAACAGCGACATAATCAGAAAAATAACATCACACCAACAGGCGTTGTTAAGCCTATTATTAATATTTTGGAAACGGACTTAACCAGTGAAGAAATAAGCGAAAATAATAACGAATCCGTCATGGCTCAATTGTCACCCGTGCAATTGGCTAAAGAGATTAAATTATTAGAAAAGCAGATGTATAAGCTAGCCAGTGACTTAGAGTTTGAAAGAGCTGCAGATATACGTAATCAAATAAAAACATTAAAAGACTCCCAATTTAAAACTGCCTTATGAATACCAATTTAAATATTACTGAAATTTTTTATTCACTACAAGGTGAGGCGCGAGAAGTTGGGCTGCCTAGTGTCTTTATTCGGCTAACTGGCTGTCCATTGCGCTGTTCTTATTGTGATACTGAGTATGCCTTTAAAGGCAATAATTTGATGAGTATTGATGCAATTATGACAGAAGTTAGGCAATACAACACTCGCTATGTTTGTGTTACAGGTGGTGAGCCTTTAGCGCAAATAAATTGCCATATTTTGTTAGATACGCTGGTTAAAGATAATTACCACGTTAGCTTGGAAACGAGTGGCAGTCTTGATATTTCAGAGATTAATCCAGATGTTTCTATTGTGATGGATGTTAAAACACCTAGCTCTAATGAAGAAAGTCAAAATTTGTATAGCAACGTTGAAAAACTTCAAGAAAAAGATCAACTTAAATTTGTTATCGGGTCACGCCATGATTTTGACTGGAGTGTTAATACTTTAAAGCAATACCCCACACAAGCAGGCGTGCTATTCTCTCCAGTGTTTGATCAAATTACTCCAACGCAATTAGCCGATTGGATTATTGATGCCCAATTAAATGTACGCATGCAGGTGCAAATGCATAAATTGCTTTGGGGAGATGAAAAAGGAAAATAGATGTTTATTGAACGGTTATTTGCTTAACAATAGGGGTTGTGTTTACTAATTTTGGGATAGAAATAACCAAACAGCTATTTTTAAACTCTGCACCAATATTGTTTGCATCTGCATCGTTTGGTAGCGAATAAGACTGTGAAAATTGATTTGATGAAGTGCGGGTGTTATTGCCCATTTTTTCTATTTTTTTCACATGACCCTTGATGTGAATCATGCCATTTTCACTAGTAATATCTAGATCTTTCTTGGCTAAGCCTTGCACCTCAATTTCAATCATGTAGCGATTTGACTGCTCGTCAAAATATCGTTTGGTCTGTGCACCAAAAATATTGCGATTTTGCACAGCGCGCATTTCGTTATTAAATTGTTGAAATTGTTGATTAAAGTTTGACCAGACGCTTTGGTGAAAGCCTCGATCAAAAAAATTATTTTGAAATGGCTGATTAGCAAACACACTAGTCGAGACTAATAGCGTGATTAGTAATGTATTTTTCATACCTCTTCCCAGATAATAAATTAAACTACAAGAGTTAATATAAAGTAAGTCGTGATATTAATCAAGGTTCAAAATAAGTTTTAATCATAAAAGTAACTAAGAAAGTTTATCATCAGCTACATGATATTTTGGATCCTCTAAAATGTTCACTTCAACAAGATTTTTAGCGGTTTTTAAGAGTAGTCGACATTCAGCACTCAAATGTTGCAAATGCAGGGTTTTTCCCACTCGTTTGTAGCGTTCAGCTAATTTATCAATAGCCTGAATAGCGGAATGGTCTAATGCTCTAGCCTCTTCAAAATCAACATACACGTTATCTGTATCCGATTTAGGATCGAACAACTCTTGAAAATGTTCTTTTGAAGCAAAGAATAGAGTACCTTTAACTTTATAGATGTTGTCGCCATTACTATTTTGATCTTTATTGATATAAATCTTGCTAGCAGACTCCCAAGCAAAAGACAGTGCAGATAAAATAACACCTACTACGACCGCTAAAGCTAAATCGCTAGTCCATAGGGTGATCACTGCAACTGAAATACCCGTAATAATATCTAACACAGGTATTTTCCCAAATAATCTTAGGGTGCACCATTGAAAAGTGCCAATAACCACCATCATCATGACGCCAACTAAAACAGCAATAGGAATCATTTCTACATATTCAGATAAATAAACAATAAAAGCTAGTAGTGCTAATGAGGCGACAACGCCAGATAAGCGACCACGTCCACCTGAATTGACATTAATAATACTTTGGCCCACCATTGCACAGCCACCCATGCCACCAAAAAAACCAGTTGCTGAGTTTGCAAGACCTTGGCCAACACTTTCTCGATTTGGTTGACCTGTGGTTTCAGTGATGTCATCAATGAGATTCAAGGTCAGTAGGCTTTCAATTAAGCCTACTGCTGCAATGGTTACCGCAAAAGGAAAAATTAATGTTAGCATATCCCAATCAAATGGCACATTCGGTATGCTAAGCGATGGAAATCCGCCTTTAATGGATGCGATATCACCCACAGTGCGAGTCTCAATTCCAAGAAATATAACGGCTAAAGTTCCTGCAATAACAGCGACCAAAATTGCAGGTACAGTTTTGGTAATTTTTGGTAAGAAATAAATAACTGCCATTGTTGCAGCAGCTATTGCAAGCATAGTTATTAGGGGTTCGCCTGTAATCCAGCTACCATCTTCTAATTCAAATTGTTTAATTTGTCCGGCAAAAATAACCAGTGCAATGCCGTTAACAAAGCCTAAGAAAACCGGATGAGGAACTAGGCGAATAAATTTACCAAATTTAAGCACACCAAATAACATTTGCAAGATGCCAGCCAAAATTACCGCAGCAAATAAATATTCTGTGGCTTGTTCTAGTGTGCCGCCTTGATCAATAATTAAAGCAATTAAGGGAGCGATTACTACAGCAATAGCGCCAGTTGCGCCAGAAATCATACCTGGGCGACCGCCTGAAATTGAGGTAACTAAGCCAATAGTAAAGGCGGCATACAAGCCAACCAGTGGATTGACGCCGGCAATGATGGCAAAAGCAACTGCTTCTGGTACTAAGGCTAGAGCAACCGTTAAGCCAGATAAAATATCGTTTTTGGCGTTATTTGGCGCGTATTTGTTAATCAATGAAAACAACATGTTTATCCTTGTGGGTAAGACTAAAGTGAAGAATTAATTATGAGCTAGTGCTCGGCACAACAGGTGTTGCAGATTGAACATCGATATTTTGCGCTCGATGACGCATAACATGATCCATAATCGTCATGGCCAGCATCGCTTCAGCAATAGGAGTGGCGCGAATGCCAACACAAGGATCGTGACGACCTTTGGTAATAACTTCAATTGAGTTGCCTTGTTTATCAATACTTTCAATAGGTAGGCGCAAGCTTGAAGTTGGCTTAAGCGCGATAGAAACTAGTAAGTCTTGCCCAGAACTAATACCACCTAATATGCCACCTGCATGGTTTGATTTAAAACCATTCATGGTAATCACATCACGATGCTCAGTACCTTTTTGGGTGACTGATTCAAAACCAGCACCAATTTCAACGCCTTTAACCGCATTAATACTCATCATGGCGTGAGCAACATCTGCCTCTAGTCGATCAAAGATTGGCTCGCCTAATCCAGCAGGCATATTGGTTGCTACGACATTAACGCGTGCACCAACTGAATCACCTGATTTTCTTAAGGCATCCATATAATCTTCAAGTTCAGTAATTTTGCTAGCATCGGGGCAAAAGAATGGATTGTTATGCACTTCAGACCAGTCGAGTGTTTCAGCTTCAATAGGACCAAGCTGTTTTAAATAGCCTTTAATTTCAATACCCAGTGTTTCTTTTAGATATTTTTTGGCAATGCCGCCACAGGCAACACGCATTGCTGTTTCTCTAGCACTAGAGCGGCCGCCACCTCGATAATCTCTAAAACCATATTTTTGGTCATAGGTGTAATCAGCATGGCCTGGACGAAAGGTATTGGCAATATTGCCATAATCTTTAGAACGTTGATCGGTATTTTGAATGCTTAATGCAATTGAGGTGCCGGTGGTTTTACCTTCAAAAGTGCCCGATAAAATTTTAACCAAATCTTCTTCTCTGCGTTGTGTCGTATGGCGTGAAGTGCCTGGCTTTCTTAAATCAAGATCACCCTGAAGATCAGCTTCGCATAAAGCCATACCAGGAGGGCAGCCGTCCACGATACCAATTAAAGCTTCACCGTGGGATTCACCCGCAGTGGTCACTGTAAATAATTTTCCAAAAGAATTGCCCGACATACGCTTAGCCTAAGTATTTAATATGGATTTGATTATACCTAGCTAGAGGTTTATTTCGCGAGTTTGTTGTATAGCCACGCTAAAACCAAACCACCAACCGCTGCATCAATAAACGCCCATATCATGCCGATTAAAATACCAGTAAAGCTTAGCGAGTAGCCTAGATAAATACTCGACAGGAATTCAACAATATTGTGTAAATAACTCTCAGATATGAGAGCAATAATTGAGACAGATAAGAGTGCTAGCGACCAAAGAATACCTAAAGAAAGCGCCAACGCTTTTGTATTAATTGATTGATGCATTATTTTCTCCTTGTTAAGTGGTGATTATCTTTATTGTACGGCTAAAATCAATAGGGCTGATGGCTAATGTTAAATATTTTGCTTGCTAGTAGCATGAAAACTCCGCTAAACACAATAGCGGCAGTGACATATAGGGCATGGTTGTAGTTGCCTGATTGTGAAGTTAAGATTGCAGCGTATAAAGGCGCACTCACTTGGCCTATGCCGTAGGCTGTGGTAAGCGCCCCCATTAGTATAACTGGATTGTTACCCGCTAGTTTGCCGCCCAGATGCATAAAGAGCGCCACCAAGCCAACAAAGGTTCCGCCGTATAAAATGCCTGATAATAAATTAAGATAAAGATTGTGACTTATAGTAGGGATTAAAATACCAATAATTTGAATACTCATGGCAATAATAATAATATTGACACTGCCATATCGGTGCGCTAGACGCATCCAAATAATTGAAGAGGGGATGCCCGCCAAGCCTACCAATAGCCAAGTAAATCCTGCGAAAGACTCCAATCCTGGCAGGGATTGAATAATGGTAGGTAGAAAGGTTCCTTGAACCACCATGCCTACACCCGCGGTAAAATAAGCCACAATAAGAATAATAACGAAATTAGAGAATATTTTTTTGTCGAATGTGTGGGTAGTGTTCTTTGACTGTGGTTGTTGCTGGGTAGATAAAATATACCAAGCATAGGGTGAAACTAAGGCGGCACTAAGTGACAATACTAGCCAAGATATTTGCCAAGAATTGCTGATTAAAACCAACCTGGCAATAATATCTGCCATCGCTAAAGCAATGGCAATGCCAGAGAAATAAATCCCCATTGCTTTAGTTTTATCCTTAAAGTTGAGCTTCACCATAACAATTGCTGCGCCAACTACCAAGGTCATTGCCGCACCAAAACCCGCCATCACTCTACTTACAATTAACCATAGATCATGTGTTGCAATCCCCATCATAATTGTTGTCACAATGCATAGAACTAACCCCAGCCTAAAGTATTTAACTTTGGCATGAATGTCTTTGATAAAAACTGCAAATAATGCACCCAACAAGTATCCGATATAATTGGTGGAGGCCAAAACACCAGAAAAGGTGAGAGATAAGGTTTGATCAGCTAACATAGAAGGCAGCAAGGATGTATAGGCAAATCGAGCCACACCAACGCCAATAAATAGCCCTATAATGCCTGCTAGCAAAATATTAAAGTTATTGTTTTTATCTAGTAAATTAAGGTGACTCACAGCGTATTGACTGATTAAATTCAAATATCAGTATACATCTAACAGTGCAGCTTAGACCTAGCTTATCATGTTAATATATTGCACTTTATAAACTTATTCAAATGATGATCAAACAAACTCAGCTAGGCGATAGTGATTTAAGCGTATCTAACATTTGCTTAGGCACCATGACGTTCGGCCAGCAAAATTCACAACAAGAAGCACATCAACAGCTCGACTATGCGATAGCGCAAGGGATAAATTTTATTGATACCGCTGAAATGTACCCTGTTCCACCCCGTGAAAATACCGCTTATTCCACCGAAATTATTGTGGGCAGTTGGGTTAAAAATCAAACTCGTGATCAGATTATTTTAGCTACTAAAGCCGCAGGTAGTGCTCGAGGTATGCCCTGGGTTCGAGGTGGAGAGCACGCTTTTAATCGTACTAACTTACGTAATGCTCTAGAAGGATCTCTTAAGCGCTTGCAAACCGACTATATTGATTTGTATCAGCTACATTGGCCAGAGCGCAACACGCCAATGTTTGGCCAGTATTTGTTTAATCCAGAGCAAGAGCGAGAATACACTTCATTTGTTGAAACTTTGGAGGCGTTATCTGAGCTAATTAATGAAGGAAAAATCAGGCACATTGGCTTATCAAACGAATGGCCTTGGGGATTGATGCAGTTTTTAAACGCTTCTGAGCGAGAGAGTTTGCCTCGAGTGGTCAGTATGCAAAATGCTTATAATTTAATTAATCGAACGTATGACTCCTCACTTCGGGAAATGGGCTATCGTGAAAACGTACCACTACTCGCCTATTCGCCAATGGCATTTGGCCATCTCAGTGCTAAATATATCAACGATCCAAAGGCGCAAGGACGCGTTAATATTTTTGACGGATTTGCACAGCGTTATGAAAAGCCAGCGGTTGAGCCAGCCATTAAAGCTTATGCCAATTTAGCTCAAGAATTAAACATTACGCCAGCGACACTAGCACTAGCTTTTACCTATTCTCGTTGGTTTTGCGCCAGTACCATTATTGGCGCAACCAGTATGGATCAGTTAAAAGAAAATATTAACGCCGTTGATGTTGAATGGACTGATGAGATTGAGCAGGCGATTGAAGCCATTCATTTGAGATTTTTTAATCCAGCACCTTAACAAAAAGTTAATGCTTTTGTTAAATGAATTAATATGTTAATTGATCGAAGAAAAGTAGATCATTATAAAAAAACTTAATAAAACAATAATTGTTGCAATCAGTCTATTTTGAAAGTATTTTTTTGAATAATAATCTAAGTATGATAATTTTTGATCAATAAACAGTAATAAAATAAAAACAACACTTGCGGCAAAAATAAAAATTTCAAAAAACAAAAATAAATACGCAAGCCAAATAAATAATACAAATATATTGCTAGAAATAAGAATAAATCTAGATAAAAAATTATTATTATTTAGATTTAGACCCCAATGAGAGCCGGAAATAAATGAAATTATTGCTATTGTATATATAGAAATAATAGTTTTTAGGTTCTCTAGGTCAATATGCAAAATTTCATAAAATTTTGCTCCAAAAAGAGCCGAAACAAATAAAAAAGGAATAATTCCAAGATATGTCAAAATACTATAAGTCAATGTCATGATTAATCGCTTTGCGTTTGTAAAATCATAAGATCTTTTAGTACTTGCTGTACGTGCGTATTAGGATCAACACCAATGTATTTTTTAACAATAATCCCTTTTGGATTGATAATATAAGTGTTTCTCATAGCAACCTTCCAATTAATAAATTTTGCTAAAGAATCATAAGATTCAGAAACTTTTCCATCACTATCAGATAATATTGAAAACGATAGCTGGTAGTTGTCTGAAAATCGTTTATGCGACTCAACATTATCAACACTAATACCGTAAACTACAGCCTTGTTAGCGATAATACGATCAGTCGCATCTCTGAAGCTGCAAGCTTCTGTGGTACACCCTGGAGTGTCATCCATTGGGTAAAAATATAAAATCACCCATTTTCCTCGATGCTGATCAAGTGTTTTATAAATGTTATCTTGATTTGGTAATGAAAAAATTGGAGCAGCATCTCCTATATTCAGCGAATAGCTAGTGGGTGAAATAAGCATGATCATGAAAGCAATAATTTTTTGATACATTTAAAACTCCTTTTTAAAAAATATATTATTAATGTTACGCAAAAAAAATAAGCAATTATACAAAAAATATAATAAATTTAAAATTGTACAATTATTTGTGATAGAATAAAAACGAAGAAAATAAAAAAAAGGAAAAAAATATGAAAGTTAAAAGAGAAAATTTACTTGAAGAGCTTGGATCAATCAAGCATTGTATCGAAATGTCACATTCTGTTATTGAGCATGAAAAAACACGCCAGCACGTTATTCATGTATTAGAAGAGCGAATTTGTGAGTTAGAAAAAGAAGTTGATTCTAAAATTTCAGCTGACGAATATAGTAGAGCAGAGCATTTGATGGATGTAGCTTAAATATTTAATATTAAAAAAAAACACCTTGCCAATAGGCAAGGTGTTTTTTTATATCTAAAATATGAACAAGTTGTTTAAATTTTTTTTAATTATTTTAATTTTTGTTGGACTATTCTCAGGGGTTTTGATGAGTAATGTAGAAAAGCCTAACTATGAATCTTTATCTATAGATAACAACATTGAATTAAGACAGTATGATGTCATTTATATTGCTGAAGTTTTTATTGAAAGCGAAAGAACAGATGCAATTAAAGCTGGGTTTAAAATTTTAGCAAATTATATTTTTGGAGGAAATTCAGAGAATTTAAAAATTGCAATGACTGCCCCAGTTAAACAGCAAAGAGTTGATAATGGTTGGAAAATAAGCTTTGTAATGCCTGTAGAATATAGCCTAAGAACCCTACCCATTCCTAATGATAAAATTGTAAAAATTAAAAAAATTACACGGAAAAAATATGCTGTTATTACTTTTTCAGGGTTAAATTCAGATTTAAATATTAATTTTCATAAAAATTTACTTAAAAGTTATTTGAAAAAAAATACTATACCTACTCACAATGCTCCAATATATGCGTTTTACAACCCACCATGGACGCTTCCAATGTTTAGAAGAAATGAAATAATGATTGAAATATTATAATTTTAAGATTTAGGGCCGAATGGAAGTTTTAAACAGGCAATAAGCTATTTGCTATTGTTTTAATGCTTTCTGCTTGATGGTTATTTTTTTTGTATATCACCCCAATACCTCTTGAGGCCATATAAGAAGGCTCAATTACAATATTTGGATAACTAGAAAGCACACCAGCGTCTAGGGCGATTTTTGGCAAAAAGCTTATACCAATATCCATGTTAATCATGGCAATTAAAGTAGAAATGCTAGAACAAGAGAAATCTGATATTTGTTCATTGGAAATCGAATAACCTTGCATGATGTGTGATCTTAGGCAATGACCCTGTTCTAATAATAGTAATTGACCCTCATCAATAGAATGATTGACTCTTTTTTTGTGTCTAATTAAATGCAATGAATCACTAAATAACTCATGACCTTCTACGCCATTTGGCAAATCATAGGGAAATGCAAAAATTGCAAAGTCAATCTGATTTTGTTTTAGTTTTTTTAATAAATTTTCACTCGTGTCTTCAACAAACGATATTTTCAATTTAGGGAATTCTTTTTCTATTTTTTTTAAAAAATCTGGCAACAGGTATGCCGAGATGGTGGGTATGGTGCCTACTACTATTTCTGATTCAAGGAAATTGGTCATCGCCATGTTGATTAAATCATCAGAGCTGGCTATTACGCGTCTTGCTTGTAAGACGATTTTATTACCCATAGAAGTAAATGTTACGGTTTTGTTGTTTCTTTCAACCAGTACTGTTTGTAAATCTCTCTCTAATTTAGCAATACCCGTACTTAAGGTGGATTGACTAACAAAACATTTCTTTGAAGCTTTGGCAAAATGCAGGGTTTCTTTTAAGGCGACTAAATATTGTAGGTTTTTAATTGATAGTAACATTATATGATCTATTTTTTAGATTAATATGATAGAAATTATTCACTTTACTGAATTATAAGCTAATATTATAATGTCAGTTAATAAAACAAAAAAATAGGAAAACGTAAATGCTAAAAGACAATACAGGAAATAAAATTCCATCAATTAATTTTAAAATTCAAAAAAACCACCAATGGTCCAACTTATCTACAAGTGATATTTTTGATAATAAAACTGTCGTGGTGTTTGCTCTGCCCGGCGCTTATACGCCTACTTGCTCATCATCTCACCTGCCTAGATACAACGAGCTTGCGCCAGTATTAAAAGACAACGGCGTAGATGAAATTGTTTGTGTGTCTGTTAATGATACGTTTGTGATGAACGAATGGGCTAAAGACCAAGAAGCTGAAAATGTACTAATGATTCCTGATGGCAATGGTGAATTTACCGATGCAATGGGCATGTTGGTCAGCAAGAATGATTTAGGGTTTGGAGACCGATCTTGGAGATACTCCATGCTAGTTAAGAATGGCGTGATTGAAAAAATGTTCATCGAGCCAGACGTTGAAGGCGATCCATTTGAGGTGTCTGATGCTGATACCATGTTAGAGTACATTAATAAGGATGCAGTGGTTCCAGAAACAGCTACCATGTTTAGTAGAAAAGGCTGTCCACACTGTGAAAGAGCGGTATCGCTACTCAACAAGCACAACATCTATGTTGAGCAAATTGAACTTGGCGGTGGCATTACTTCTAGATCTCTTAGAGCTGTTAGCGGAAGAAGCTCTACACCTCAAATATTTATTGGCGGCAAGTACATTGGTGGTGCTGATGAATTAGAGGCGCATTTAAGTTAAAAAGAGGGTTATTGGGCATTAGACCAATAAAGGCTTAATTACGCCTGCTTGAGTTGAAGTATAAACTGAGAAGAAATTTTTAAGAAGTTTGCGGTTTTGAAATATTAATGTGGTGCCCTCGAAACGATTCGAACGTTCGACCTGCCGCTTAGGAGGCGGCTGCTCTATCCAGCTGAGCTACGAAGGCAAGCGGATATTATCAACGCTAAGGCGTAATTATTCAAGTAAAGATTTGTTGAAGAATAAATTCTGGATTGTTGTAATCAATTTGAATAGATTGGTTGATGCCATTTTTTGTTAGCACCAAAGAAGGAAAACCGTTGCTACTCAGAGATTTTGCTAGGGCAATGTCTTGATCAAGCTGAATTCGGGCAGTGTTTGAGTTTAAATCTTGGGTAAATTGCTGTTTGTCTAGCCCGATTGATGCAGCTAGTTTGATGAGCGTTGAAGTCTCAGAAGGGTTTTGCGCTTGCAAGTAATAAGCTTGTTGAATGGCATTAATCATGATTTTTTCAAACTTTTCGGCTTGATCTTTGGCAGCAATAGCCGCTCTACAAGCGGGATAGGTAGAGCGCTTTGGCGTGCAATTTTTCCAAAAATCATAATTAAATTGCGTGCCAGGAATGGTTTTTTCGATTTTTTGCCAATTTTTTTGAATGTAGCTACGCATTTCATCGGACATAATTTCGTTGCTATCGGGCGCCAAACCTCCTAAAACATACTGAATGGTTAATTGATCTTTGAGCTGCAATTGCACTTGCTGCCAGGTGTTATGAAAGCCCCAACACCAAGAACACATTGGATCGTGAATATAATAGAGTGTTGTTGAATTCATGCGAACAATTTCATCAAAAAGCGTAGAATATATACTACTATAAATATGATAAATGGAGTTGTGATATGAAATTAAATACACTGGTGTTGATCTCGATGTTAGCCACTGTTCAAATGTCAATTGCTGGTAGTTTTACCGATACAGCGACAATTACCTCTGTGGATAAAATATACAAAACCCATACAATCCGAGAGCCGTATCAGGACTGTTATATTAAAGAATTTTATCAAGGCGACGGCGACGGCTCTGCAACCAATGAAATTGTGGGCGGTTTATTTGGTGGCTTGATTGGCAATCAGTTCGGTGATGGTAGTGGCAAAGACGCCATGACAGTGGCGGGTGCATTATTGGGTGCGTCACTGGCGCATGATGATGAATTGAAAAAATCTAAAACTGGGCGTGTTGTCACTAAAGAGGTTTGTGAAACCAAATATCGCACTGAGTCGGTTGAGCGCTTGAGCCATTACCGAGTTAGTTATGAATATGATGGTCGAAATTTTACCTATACAACTAGAAGTAAGCCGTTTGGCAATACGCTTAATATCAAGGTTGAAGTTTCACCCAAATAATTAAAAGCTTTCAAGTGAAAATAGAAAAAACCTACAGTCAGATTAAAGTGCTTGCTGAGCAGGGCGATGCACAATCTCAATATGAGTTAGCCTTAAGCTATGATTTGGGTATTGGCGTGGATAAAGATTTATCCAAAGCATTTGAGTGGTATCAAAAATCTGCCGACCAAGATTATGCAAAAGCACAGTATAATTTGGGCATTTTTTATGCCTTAGCAAAATCCGTTGACAAGGACATTGAACAATCAAAATTCTGGATCAGAAAAGCTAATGAAAACGGCTATTCTGGTGGCAGTATTTTTTAAATAGGAATAAGTATGAAAGACATTAAACTTGAAGATAGACTGATTTTTGCATTAGACGTACCTGAGGTTGCACAGGCTAAAGACTTGGTGAATCAGTTGGATGACAGTGTTAATTTTTATAAAATTGGCATGGAAATGTTAATGACGGGTCAATACTTTGAGTTAATGGATTGGTTAATCGCTAAAGATAAAAAAGTTTTTGTTGATCTTAAATTTTTTGATGTGCCTGAAACGGTCGGTAGAACGATTAACCGTTTAAGTAAAACGGGCGCAACATTTGCAACTATTCACGGTAATCAAGGGTTGATGGAAAAGGCTGCTGAAAATAAAGGCGATCTTAAAGTTTTAGCAGTGACAGCGCTAACCAGTCTTGATCGTGGCGATCTGGATGACTTAGGCTTTGATTGTGATGTGCAAGATTTAGTTATTTCTCGTGCCAAACGCGCTTTTGAAGCAGGCTGTGATGGTGTGGTTTCATCAGGTCTTGAAGTGCCATTCTTAAGAGAGTATGTTGATAATAAATTGATTGCGGTTACGCCAGGCATTCGTCCTGTTGCAAATGATGACGATCAAAAACGTGTGGTGGATGTAGCAACGGCGTTTAAATCTGGCTCTGATTATATTGTGGTTGGTCGTCCAATTAAAAATGCAGATGACCCCTACGCAGCAGCGAGCAACATTCAAGAAATTATCAAAACTTGTTTCTAAGATTTAACTCCCATACAGGGGTATAATTTCGCATTCGTTGTTAGCATTTTGCTAAGAACATTCTTTTATAGTCGCGTAGCTCAGTTGGTTAGAGCACTACCTTGACATGGTAGGGGTCGGTGATTCGAATTCACTCGCGACTACCATCTTTAAAGTTATTGTGTCTTTTTTTTTAGTTTAACCTTGGCTTGCTATAGCTTTACTAAATATCTGCCCACTGATTTTGCTGTTAACATCTTTTTATAAGCTAGCTGAATTTCATCGAGTGATATTTCATGCACTAGTTGGTCAAGCATATCTAATTTAAACTCATTAGCGATTTTTTCCCAGGCTTGAGTTTTCTTAGTTAACGAACTTTCAACTGAATCGATCCCAATTAGTCTGACACCTCGCAAAATAAAAGGAAATACATTAGTGTTAAATATAGGTGAGGCTGTGAGTCCACAACAGGTGGCAACGCCACCGTATTTGATTTGTTTTAGAGCTTCAGCCAATATATTACCACCCACTGTGTCTATTACCCCTGAAAATCTTTCTCTGCCCATTGGTCTTTTGTTTTCAATGTCAAAATCTTGTCTTAATATCACTTCTTTAGCGCCAATGGTTTTTAAATAATTTGCTTGATCAGCCTTGCCAGAAAGAGCGACAACCTCAAACCCAAGTTTAGATAAAATTGCAACAGAAATACTGCCAACACCACCAGTGGCGCCTGTAACCAGTACTTCGCCATTTGTAACGCCATTGTTTAATAGCTCATTAATACTTAAGGCCGCTGTCAAGCCAGCTGTGCCATAAATCATTAACTCTCTTAAAGAGATATTATCTGGCTTTTTTACTATCCAGTTGTCTGGGACTTTTACAAATTCACTATGACCGCCATTGGTGTTCATGCCTAAATCGTAACCAGTTATTAACACTTCATCGCCAATTGCAAATAGGTTTGATTTAGACTCGGCTACAATGCCACTGACATCAATACCTGTTATATGTGGAAAAACTCTGGTGACGCCAGGATTTCCAGCTGCACTTAAAGCATCTTTATAGTTTAATGATGAGTAAGAAGTTTTGATTAAAACCTCGTTCTCGCTCAGAACGGGCTTCTCAATTTCTGTGACAGAGCTTGTAAATTCTTTATCTTTAATCTGTTCAACTACAAAAGCTTTCATTAATCCATTACCTTTTTTTATTAATATATGTGAATATTGTAACTTAAGTAGTTTATTATTGGAAGAACCTACTTTTTTGTAAGGTACTATCCTTTTATAAACCAGATGGAAAAAATGAAGATTAAAAAAAATAAAGATCATGAAAAATGTCCGGTTGAAACATCTATTGATATTTTGGCGGGAAAGTGGAAGATATTGATTTTGTGGTATCTATTATCAGAGACAAAAAGATTTAACGAATTGCAAAAATTAATGCCGAGAATTACACAAAAAATGCTAATTCAAAAACTAAGAGAGCTCGAGAGAGATGAAATAGTACACAGAGAGGTTTATCCAGTTGTCCCTCCAAAAGTTGAATATTCTCTAACGCCTTATGGAAAAAGCTTGAAACCGATATTAAAAGCACTTTACATTTGGGGCGATATACATAAAAACAAAGCTACTTAGCAAATGGTTGTTATCATCTGTATTGATTTATCGTATACAATCTAATTTATGAAAGTATTGTCTTTATTTTTCTTGCTATTGAGTGGCACCTTGTTTGCTGAATCTGATCTATATGATCGAGCTAAAGCATATTATTATGGTGATGGTGTTGAGCAGAATTATGAAAAAGCTTTTAAGGCTTTTCTATATGCAAATAAGACGGGCAATTTAGCAGCAAAAACAGCCTTAGGTCTTATGTATATTGAAGGCCATGGTGTTGAGCAAGATGACAAAATAGGGATTGGTTATTTGCAAGAATCAGCTGCTGCCGGTCATGCAAAAGGTCAGTATGCGCTAGCTAGTATGTATTATTTAGGTATTGGGGTTGAAAGAAATTTAAAGTCCGCTCATCAATGGATGAAGAAATCTGCCAATCAGGGTTATGCAGATGCGCAATATAATCTATCACAAATGTATGAGCAAGGTAATGGGGTCAAGAAAAATGCATTATTAGCTAGCAAATGGAAAATTGAGGCTGCTAAATCTGGTAATAGTGATGAGCAGTATCGATTAGGTGTGGCTTATGCAGATGATGAGGATTATGAAAAAGCATACGAATGGCTGTTCAAATCTGCCGCTCAAAATCATGCACAGGCTCAAGAAAAGTTGGCATCATTAATTGAGCAGGGTTTTTTCCTGTATAAATTCTCCGAAATTGAAAGTGCTCAACAATCATTTGATTGGTACCAAAAGTCATATAAAAATGGAAATATTCATTTAAGTTATAAACTGGCTTCGCTCTATGATTCGGATCCTAAACAGAATTATCGAAAGTCACATAAACTATATCAACAGGCAGTTAAACAAGGGAATTTGGCAGCTTACCTAGACATTGCCAGACATTATGAATTGGGTCAAGGTGTAAAAACAAGCCTATCTAAGGCTTACAGTTTTACAATAGCTGCTGCCAGAAAAGGGCATCAGCCTGCCTGGAGCAAAGTGGCAGATATGTATCTACAGGGTACTGGCGTTAAGCGTTCTACCAACAAAGCTAAATATTGGTTAAGGAAGCTTTCTAAATTGGGGAATGAAGAAGCTATTCAGCAGTTAAAAGATTTATAAGAACGGCAAGAATCGGCCCGTTTTTTGACGGTATTTTGGGTAATTTTGGAAACGTTCAGTCAATAACTTTTCTTCTAAGTTAGATTTTAATATTAGATCAATAAATAGAATTAGCATGACTATTTGAGCAAATAAATGTGAATTGCTCAACATGAATGCCAAACATAACAATAAAACGCTGGTGTACATAGGGTGTCTGGCAAAACGATAAACCCCTTTTGTTCGCAAATGATGAGTTTTCTTTAATTCTGGGAGGATATTAAGGTTCTTAAGCTTCATAGACACGACGGCGCTTAAACCAATAACAATAGCGGCAATAATTAGCAAATACTCCATTAGAGCAAAATTATCGGGCTGTATATTGAAAACTAGATAAATAATACAGCTGAATTGGATAACAACGTAAATCATCACAAGGCTTGATTGTTATAATGTTGCTATTATCTCAAAAATATTAGATCTAAACATGCAAAAAGCATATGACATTGTTATTATTGGTTGTGGCCCAGCAGGACTTAGCTTTGCCAGTTCAATGATAGGCGAAAATATTAAGATTTTAATGGTGGAAAAATCTAGTGTAGAGTCACTATCTACGCCAATGCCTGATGGCAGGGAGATTGCACTAACGCATTTATCTTTAAAGATTTTAAAGAAGCTGGGTGTTTGGGATTTGGTTGACCAATCAGAAGTTTCTTTATTAAGAGAAGCGAAAGTATTTGATGGTGACTCACCTTCGTTATTAAATTTTAAAAGTGATCACTCTTCAATTGAAGCGCTTGGCTATTTAGTGCCAAATTATCAGGTTAGAAAAGCACTTTATCAGCGCGTAAGTCAAGCTGATAACATCGAAATTATCACTGATTCTGCTGTTGATAATGTGGTGTATTGCGATGAATACGCCAAGGTCATTTTTGCTGATAATAACTCGGTTGAGGCAAAACTGGTGATTGCAGCTGATAGTCGCTTCTCCAATATTCGTCGTAAAGTGGGTATTCCATCATTGATGAAAGATTTTTCTAAAGTGATGATTGTCACAAAAATGACACATGAGCAGTCTCACAATAATATTGCATTGGAGTGTTTTGATTATGGCCAAACACTGGCGCTTTTGCCGATGGTAGGCAATGCTTCATCAGTAGTGCTAACGGTTAAAACTGATCAGGCTCAAAAGATGCTTGATATGAGCGAACATGAGTTTAATGAAAAAATCACTCAAGATTTCAAAGGTGAGCTAGGTGCTATGGTGCAAGAGGGTAAAAGACACTCTTATCCTTTGGTGGGCGTACATGCGCAAACTTTTATCGCAGATCGATTTGCGTTAATTGGCGATGCTGCTGTTGGTATGCACCCAGTTACTGCACACGGATTTAATTTAGGTTTAAGAGGGCAAGATATCTTGACTTCTTTGATTAAAGAAGCACTTGCCCACGGTCAAGATATCGGCTCCAAACCCTTGTTAAAATTATTTGAAAAGAAGCATATTAATTTAACACGACTGATGTTTTTCGGCACAAATAGCGTTGTCGCACTATTTACCAACGATGCACCTGTCGTTAAACAAGTCAGAAAGTTGGTTTTAAAATTTGCTGAAAACTTTCCACCGATTAAGTATTTGATTTCTAGTCATTTGACTGAGGCAAAGGCTAATACTTCTTCGCCACTATCTAAAGTCTTAAACAAGTTGCCCTTTCAATAAGTATGGATCTTAACGCAATGAGACGAGAGTTTACCAGTAACGGCATATCTCGTCAGCAAATGAATAGCAATCCTTTTGTGCAGTTTGAACTATGGATGCAGCAGGCAAGCGAGGCAAACCTAACCTTGCCTAATGCCATGAGTCTTGCCACTAGTGATGTTGATGAAGTGAGTGTTAGAACAGTTTTATTAAAGTCATTTGATGAACAAGGCTTTGTGTTTTTTACTAATTACCATTCAAAAAAATCACAGCAAATTCAAGAAAATCCGAATGCAGCTTTATTGTTTCCTTGGCTGGATTTAGAAAGACAGGTTAAAATTTCAGGTCGAGTAGAAAAAATTTCGACATTAGACTCTATTAAATATTTTTCATCACGTCCAAAAGATTCTCAGCTAGGTGCTTGGGCGTCAAACCAATCTGGTTTTCTTTCATCAAGACAAGCGCTATTGACACAATTTGAAGCGATGAAAAATAAATTTAAAAAAGGCGAGGTTCCATTGCCTGATTTTTGGGGTGGATATCGAGTCATTCCTCATCGTATTGAGTTTTGGCAAGGTAGAGAAAATCGCCTGCACGATCGATTTGTCTATTTAAAGCAAGATAAAGATTGGATTATTGAGCGCCTAGCTCCGTAGATTTTTTATCACGGTGTGAGTATCGGGTTTTACACCTGTCCAAAATTCAAAACTACTGGCTGCTTGTTCAACCAACATGCCAATGCCATCTGCAATCATTGAAGCATTGTTGTCTTTAGCCCAATTCATAAAGGGTGTTTGTTCGCCATACATCAAGTCGTAACAAATTGCGTGATTGGCACATCCTGATGCAATATCAGGCATCTTTTTGTCTAGTGAGGCGCTCGTTGCATTGATGATAACATCGATAGGCTCATTCTTGATTTTTTCAAGGCCAAACCCACAAGTATTGCCGTATTGTGCAAAGTCCTGTTGTAATTGTTGGGCCTTACTAGCAGTGCGATTAGCAATCATGACACGCTTTGGATTTTCTTTTAGTAATGGTAGCAAGATGCCTTGTGTTGCGCCACCTGCACCTAAAATTAAAATCGTCTTGTCTTTTAAATTGACACCAAGATTGTTAACCAAGTCGTTAACCAGCCCTATGCCATCAGTGTTTTCACCAACTAATTCAGACCCTTCAACTTTAATGGTATTAACCGCACCTGCAGTTTTTGCATTAAGCGTAAGTTTTGTTGAGAAATTATAAGCGTCTAATTTAAAAGGTACTGTGATATTAAAACCAGTAGCCCCTTCATCGATAAATTGCTGAGCCTTGTGATTAAAGCCGTCAATGGGCGCCAATATTTTGTCGTAATTAACCTCTACACCGGTTTGCTGTGCAAACTCAGCGTGAATAGTAGGGGATAAGCTATGTTCTATGGGGTTGCCAAATACTGCTAAATTGTACATAGGTTTATTCAGGTTGCTTTGTCTCTACTTGTTTTTCCTTTACTTGCATAACTTCAGTTTGTTTTGTTTTTGGCTGCTTAACTTCAGGGTGTTTTGCTGTTGCAGGAGTAGATGCTGACTTTTGATTAGGGTGTTGCTTACTGGCATCAAATTTGGGTTGTTTTGAAGCCTCAGTAGTAGGGTTTTTAGACCTATTGTTTGGCTTATTATTCTGTTCTTGCTTTGATTTATTTTGCTGTTTTACAGGTTGTTTATTGCCTTGTTTTTTTGCCTGACCTTGTTGTTGCTTTGGTTTATTTTGCTGTTTTACAGGTTGTTTATTGCCTTGTTTTTTTGCCTGATTTTGCTGCTGTCTAGCTTGATTTTGCTGATTTGAATTGCTAGGTTTGTTTTTATTACGATTTCTATTACGATTTCTATTGCGATTTTTATTGTTAGAATTCGGTTTTTTCTTATTAGGTTTGCGCTTATTTTTTCCAAATAAAGCGGCTTTAATTCTTGCAAATAAAGAAGGTTTTTGCGCTTCTTTTACGATTTCAGGTACACGAGTTTGTGGTCGGTTCATGTTAACAGCTGGTATTTCGGATTCATCTGCTAAGCCGTTTTCTGCCAAAGTTTGTTGAGGCTTGGAAATACCTTGGTAGCTCTTATGTTGAGACTTTTTACTGCCTTTTTGCTTGTTGATGCTAAAGTTAGGAAATTGCATGTAAGGGTTTGGCAGTAGGGTGATTTTAATGCCGTGTTTGATTTCTAATCTAGCAACATCTTGACGCTTTTCGTTTAAGATATAAGTAATCACTTCAACGCTTGATTGAATAGTGATTCTGGATGTCTGATTGCTGGCATTACAGCCATCTTCTAACTGTCTAAGAATAGATAGGGCTAGCGTTGGAATGGTTGGTGTAGTGCCACGACCGTGACAAGCTGGACAAGATTTTTCAACCGATTCTGTGACCGAGCTCATTAAGCGTTGTCTAGACATCTCAAGTAAGCCAAATTTAGAAATATTGCCAATTTGAATGCGAGCTCGATCCGATTGGGTGGCAGTCTCCATCGCTTTTTCAATTGCTTGACGATGCTCTTCAGAGGCCATATCGATAAAGTCAATAACAACGAGTCCACCAATGTCTCTGAGTTGCAATTGAAGTGCAATCTCCTTAGCAGCTTCTAAGTTTGTATTGTAGGCAGTTTCTTCAATATCAGAGCCTTTAGTGGCGCGTGCAGAGTTGATGTCAATTGCAGTTAAGGCTTCTGTTGGATCAAAGACAATAGTAGCGCCAGTACGTAGAGCTACTTCACGATTGAAAACGCTTTTGACTTGATTTTCTACGCCCATATGGTTGAACAAAGAGTGCTCAGTTACATCAAAAAACTTAATGCGATCTAAGTATTGGGGTAGTACAAAGCTAACAAACTCTTTAGCGTTTTGAAATGCTTCAAGTTCATCAATAATAACACTATCTGTGTCAGAGCGTAAATGGTCGCGAAGGGTGCGAATAATAATGTCACTTTCTTGGTAAATCAAGAAAGGTGCCGAACGTTTTTCTGCTGCAGTATTAATTGATTTCCAAAGATCAGATAAGTAGTCAACTTCCCATTGCAATTCTTCTAAGCTCTTACCACTGCCTGCAGTACGTATGATTAATCCAGAATTTTTTGGCATAACAATCTTGCCAATAATCTCTTTTAATGATTGTCTGTCAGATGAGGTAATTTGACGAGATATGCCATGACTTTTAGCATTGTTTGGCGTTAAGATCATGTAAGCGCCAGCTAAATTGATATAGGTGCTAAGGGCTGCACCTTTGTTACCGCGCTCTTCTTTTTCCACCTGGACAATAATCTCTTGACCTTCTTTTAAAACATCAGAGATGGTGAGTTTTGAGCCTTTTGGCGTAGCACCATTGTATAGGGATTCCGCTACTTCTTTAAAGGGCAGGAAGCCTTGCCTTTCTTTGCCATAGTCAACAAATGCGGCTTCTAATGATTGCTCAACACGAGAAATCTTCCCGCGATAAATATTGCCTTTAGTCTTTTTATTAAGACTGGTCTCAATATTAAGCCCAGTAAGCTTTTTGTTTTTGACAACACCAACTCTGATTTCTTCCTTGTGAGTGGCGTTGATTAAAATATGATTCATGGTTAAGTCCTTGTAATGGTGGACTTACCTGCGCACATAGATAATCAATACGAACGTATTGATTTGTTATTAGAGTGTAATTTGTGTTCATCATAAATGATAAAAAACCTTTATTTATAAGGGTTTTATAACCCTTATCAGGTCTTTCCACTCTGTCGCAGAAAGCCATGAATTATTCTCTTATGTGGCAATAATAAGCCCAAAATATTATCAAACTTCTGTGGTTTTTTTCTTGGCACAGAAGTATTTGTAAATTCTTTTTAGCTGATAAAAATTAAATATCAAGCCTCTTTATTATAACACAAATATCTAACTTAAAGGCTGGTAACGTTTTTTATGCTGACTGATTTTTATTGGTTTAGGCTACGTCCGCCATCTACAGCGACAATTTGACCGGTTATGTAGTTTGATTGCGTTAAAAAAAGCACAGTTTTGGCAATGTCCTGTGGAGACCCTTGTTTGTTTAAGGCAATTTTATCAAGCATAGATTGTTTTTGTGAGGAGGTTAACTCTGCTGCATTTTCAGGCCATAAGATTGATCCTGGTGAGACGCCATTGACGCGAATGTTGGGTGCTAATTCTTTAGCCAATGTTTTTGTCATCATGGCAATAGCTGCCTTGGAAATATTGTAAATTGTGTGATTTCTTAATGGTCTATCCCCATGAATATCTACAATATTAATAATGCACCCTTGGTTATGAGCAAGTTTTGTGCTGAGTGTGCTTGATAAAAATAATGGCCCCATTAAGTTGGTATTCATGATGTTTTGATAATCCGATGGATTGAGCTGGTTGATTGGGGTTGGGTAAAATACTGAAGCGTTATTGACCAATACATCTAATGATTCAATAGATTGGCACAATTGTTCAATTTCATTAATATTAGAAAGTAGCGCCTGCCTTATTGTGGCAGAATCGGCGCGGATAGAATTAAGCTCATCAGCCAAATTTTGAGCAGCTAGCTCAGAGGTATTGTAGTGAATGATAATATTAAAGTTGTCTTGGTGCAATGTGCGGCAAACTTGTTGACCGATACGGTGCGCACCTCCTGTGATTAATGCTGTTTTCATATAAAATACCGATGTGATGAAACTAACTGAAGTAATTAAAAATACTATTATACAAAATCAAGCGCCTATTGGGTTCGATGAATTTATGGAGTTAGCTTTATATTCTCCTAAACTGGGTTATTATCGTTCTGGTTCTGAAAAATTTGGAGAAAAAGGCGATTTTATTACTGCACCTGAAACTTCAGATTTATTTGGTTTTTGTTTAGCAAAACAGTGTGCGCAAATTCTTGATGGCAATAAAAGTATTTTAGAGTTTGGCGCTGGTAGTGGTGTGTTGGCAGCGCAAGTGTTGTTTGAGCTCGGTCGTTTAGAATGCTTACCTAGGTATTATTATATCCTTGAGCTGAGTGGTGAATTGCGACATCGACAACAGCAAACTATCGCTAAAGCTTTGCCAGAGTTATTAGATCGCGTAGTTTGGCTTGATCAATTGCCAGAAGGGTTTAATGGCGTGGTCATTGCTAATGAAGTATTAGATGCCATGCCTGCTAAGCGCTTGACACAAAAAGAAGGGAAATTTCATGAACTTTGTGTTGGTATAGTTAAAGGTCAGTTGAGTTGGTCTCTCAGTGATGATGCGTATCAAGATGCAAACATTAAATTGCCTGTTAATGTTAATGAGGGTTACACAACCGAGACAAACCCAAGAGCTATGGCCTGGATTGATTCACTGTCTGATGCACTAGATGAGGCGCTTGTTTTGCTGATTGATTATGGTATGCATAGGGATGAGTATTTTCATCCGCAACGACTCGAAGGTACACTTCGTTGTTATTATCAACATAAAGCTAGCGACAATCCTTTTGTACATATTGGTAAGCAAGATATTACAACATCAGTTAATTTTTCGGACATTGCAGAGCAAGCAAAACTATCTGGCTTTAAGGTGGCTGGGTATGCCACACAAGCTTTATTTTTAATGTCATTAAGAATTGATGAATATCTCCTTGCTGAACAAGATGAGGCTCGACGTATTAGTTTGGGTCAGCAAATTAAGCAGCTGGTTCTACCAAGTGCCATGGGTGAAAGCTTTAAAGTTTTAGCTCTGAGTAAATCAAGTCACGTAAAATTAATCGGATTTAAAGAACAAGACCTAAGTCATAAGTTGTAAACTTATCGTTATTATGGATTTCATTCAAACAATAGTATTATCACTTGTTCAGGGACTAAGTGAATTTTTGCCAATCTCTTCTTCGGCACATTTAATTCTGGTGCCAAAAATAACGGACTGGCCCGACCAAGGATTGGCTTTTGATGTGGTTGTGCACATGGGTACTTTGAGTGCCATTGTGTTTTATTACCGAGCCATTATTAAAATGTTAATGGTTGATTTTTTCTACTCAGTTATCAAGGTTCAAACTGTTGGCCAATCTAAGATGGCTTGGGGTGTTTTATTGGGTACCGTTCCGGTTGGATTGGCTGGGTTGTTATTTAAGGATTTTATTGAAGTTAATTTGCGTTCAACCGAAATTATTGCTTATTCAACTTTGGCTTTTGGCTTGTTGTTAGGTTTGGCTAGCTGGATTGATGGCCGTAAGACAGCACCAAGAGCTGAGTTGGGCTGGACAGATATTGGTTTTATTGGCATTATGCAAGCTTTGGCGCTAATTCCAGGCACCTCAAGATCAGGTATTACGATTACTGCTGGTTTATTGATTGGCTTGTCTAAAAACATGTCAACGCAATTTGCCTTTTTGTTATCCATTCCAGTGATTACGTTATCTGCATTGTTGATGATGCTAGATCTGTATCAGCAACCACAATCAGTTGATTGGCTTATGCTGGTTATTGGTTTTTCTGTAGCGGCGATTAGCGCATATCTGACCGTGGTATTTTTTATTAAATTGTTAGATACGATTGGATTGATGCCGTTTGTTATGTATAGAATTATTTTAGGAGTATTGTTATTAACACTATAGCGCCACAACCGATTTATAGAAAAGATTATCAACCTAGTGCCTATCTTATTCATACTACAGAGTTAAGCTTTGATCTACGCGAAGTTGAGACGATAGTTAGTTCAAAGATTCATTTTTATAGAAATCCCAAGTGCTTGACTAATGGCAATACACTTTTTCTAAATGGTATTGACCTAGAATTAATCTCTATTGTTATAGACGGCGATCAGCCTAATTATGAATTACAGGATGAAGGGTTACAGTTATATCAACTGAAAGATGAGTTTGTATTGGAGGTTGTTAATCGGATTCACCCTGAAGTTAATACCAGTCTTAATGGTTTGTATCAGTCTAGTGGCAATTTCTGCACACAGTGTGAAGCACATGGTTTTAGGCAAATTACCTATTATCTTGATAGACCTGATGTTCTGAGTGTATTTACGACACACATCATTGCCGATAAAGATAAATATCCAGTGTTACTTAGTAATGGTAATTTAACCAAAACGTCGGCAGGAAAAGTTACCTGGCATGATCCAACTCCCAAGCCTTCTTATCTATTTGCTTTAGTGGCCGGAGATTTTGCTGTTTTGGAGGATAGTTACACCACACTTTCTGGTCGAGAAGTGGCGCTTAGAATCTATGTTGAGGCGCATAATATTAGTAAAACTCAGTTTGCCATGGATTCGCTTAAACGTTCGTTTGCTTGGGATGAGTTGCGTTTTAATTTGGAATACGATTTAGATATTTATATGATTGTGGCCGTGGATGATTTTAATATGGGCGCCATGGAAAACAAGGGCTTGAATATTTTTAACTCAACCTTTGTGTTGGCAGATCCAAAAACAGCGACCGATAAAGATTTTATTAATGTTGAGGCGGTTATTGGTCATGAGTATTTTCACAATTGGACGGGTAACCGAGTTACTTGCCAGGATTGGTTTCAGCTAAGCTTGAAAGAAGGGTTGACTGTTTTCAGAGATCAAGAGTTTACCTCTGATTTACACGCTCGTTCGATTAAGCGTATTGAAGATGTCAATGCACTGCGCACGTTTCAATTTGCAGAAGATGCAGGACCAATGAAGCATCCAGTCAGACCAGAAAGCTATATAGAGATGAACAATTTTTATACGCTAACTGTTTATGAAAAAGGTGCAGAAGTGATCCGCATGATTCATAATTTTCTAGGTGAATCAGGATTTCAGCAAGGATTGAAACTTTATTTTGAACGCCATGATGGTGATGCGGTTACGATTGACGATTTCGTTGCCAGTATGAGTGATGCTAATGATTTTGATTTCAAACCCTTTATGACTTGGTACTCATGCTCAGGCACACCAAGCGTTAGTATTAGTTCGAATTACAACGAAAAAGAACAAAGTCTGCAAGTGTCTGTTAAACAGCTCGGTGAATGTACTTATTTTTGGCCGTTGAATTATGCTTTGTTCAGTGAACAAGGTGAAAAGATTAAGCAAGGCATGTTAACGGTTGATCAAAAACAGCAAGAGTTTGTGTTGACAGGAGTTACCTCTAATCCGATTGCTTCTTGGTTGCGAGATTTTTCAGCGCCTATTAAACTGGCAACGGAGTTGACGGTTGAGCAAAAAATAGTTTTGGTTGGTTGTGAAGAAGATGCGTTTTCTATTTGGGACAATGCACAGCAAATATGGCTATCAATGATTCTAACGCCAAATAAGGTGAATGAGGTGAATTTTTTCAATGCACTTGAGAAATTTATTAATACAACGACAGATAAATCTTTAGTGAGTGAGGTGCTAACTTTACCTTCGGAGCGACTGTTGCATCAACAGGTTGACGTGATTGATGTGTTTAAAATTCATCAGCAGCGTGAGGCGGTGATTCAAAAAATACTCAATCGATTCGAATCATTATTGCTTGCTATTTACCAATCGTTAATTAATACAGATGCTTATGAGTTGACACCCGAGGCGGTCGGTAATCGCTCTTTGAAAAATACTTGCTTGCACTATTTGAGCCAAGCAGGATATTTGCAACTTGTTAATGAGCAATTTAATCAAGCTAATTGCATGACCGATCAGATTGCTGCTTTTAATGCGTTGCTTGGTTGTGAGAACCCTTATCAGGGGCACGCCAAAGAGATTTTCTACCAAACCTATAAAGATGATGTTCAGGTGATGGATAAATTCTTTGCTGCACAGTCCACTGCTAAATTAACAACCGTCTCGGATGTTGAGCGATTAATGACGCATGAGTTGTTCTCGTTTAACACACCAAATCGTCTACGCAGTGTGGTGGGTGGCTTTACACAAAATTATATTAATTTCCATCATCAAGATGGTTATGAGTTTTTTACCGATATTATTTTAAAGCTAAATCGCTCAAACCCACAAATTGGCGCACGCCTTGTTTCAGCTTACAATCATTGGAGACGTTTTACACCTGAGCTAAAACAGTTGCAGAAACAGCAATTAGAGAGAATTATACAAACAAAAAATCTATCAAATGATATCTTTGAAATTGTTCAGGCAGCGCTTAAATAATGTCAGCACTAACGTCACTAACCAAGCTTTTAATTGAAAAACAACTCACGATTGCAGTTGCTGAGTCTTGTACGGGCGGCGGTTTGTCTTCATTGTTAACGAGTCAAAGTGGCGCTTCGGAATATTTTGACAGAGGATTTGTGACTTATAGCAACCAAGCGAAAATGGATATGCTGGATGTATTTGAACACACATTAGATGAATTTGGTGCAGTGAGCGAACAGGTTGCTGAGCAAATGGCCAGTGGTGCAATGCGCCATGCTAATACAGATGTCTCTGTCTCCATCACCGGTATTGCCGGGCCAACTGGTGGTAGTGTGGAAAAACCTGTGGGCACGGTTTGTTTCGGTTTTTGTATTTTAAACAGGTATTTTGCCACGACACAGAGTTTTACAGGTGAGCGCGTGCAGGTAGTTGAGGCCAGCATTAATTTTGTATTAACTACATTGATCAATGAGCTCTCAAATTAAGTTTTCAGTGGCACCTATGATGGATTGGACTGATCGGCACTGTCGCTATTTTTATCGCCTAATGTCTGAAAATACGCAGCTTTGGACAGAGATGGTTACAGCTAAAGCAATTATCCATGGGGATAAAAACCGCTTACTTGATTATGATGCACAGGAGCACCCATTAGTTTTGCAGTTAGGTGGTAGCGATCCTAAAGAAATGGCAATGGCTGCTAAAATAGGGCAAGATTGGGGTTATGATGAAATCAATATTAATGTCGGCTGCCCTTCAGATCGTGTGCAATCAGGCAGTTTTGGCGCTTGTTTAATGCAAACGCCAGAAACTGTTGCCCAATGTATTGAAAAAATGGGTGAAGCGATTGATATTCCGCTCAGTGTGAAATCTCGTATTGGTGTGGATGATATGGAGAGCTATGATGAGCTTAGCCACTTTGTGGAAGTAGTGCAAAGAGCAGGCTGTGATAATTTTGTTATCCATGCGAGAAAAGCGTGGCTTAAAGGGCTTAATCCTAAAGAAAACAGAACGGTGCCTCCGCTTAATTATGACTGGGTGTATCAAGTTAAACGGGAGTTTCCAGCATTAACTATTAGTATTAATGGCGGTATCGCTTCACTTGATGAGGCTACAGAGCATTTGAATCATGTTGATAGTGTTATGCTGGGTAGAGCGGTTTATCATCAACCTTATTTGCTTGCTCACGTTGATCAACAGATCTACCAGAGCGCTCGCTCAATCATTTCTAGAGAACAGGTGTTATTAAAATTTATTGAATATATTAAACAACAACAAGCCAAATCTGTTCCAGTCAGATCTATGACTCGACATATTCTAGGCTTGTATCATGCACAACCCAATGCTAAAAAATTTAAACGCTTATTAAGTGGTAAGGTGGTAGAAATAGAGTATTTATACCAATGGCTAGAGCAAGGAGAGGATGTTGTCAGATCTTGATTTTTTTGCCAGTATTGATGTTGGTTCCAGCAAAATTGCCATTTTAATTGCAAATATTGAAGACAATAAATTTCACGTGCTTGGCCATGCAAGTAGCCCTTCATTAGGGGTTAAAAATGGCGTTATTGTTAATGTTGAAAATGCTGCACAAGCTATTCAGAATGTCATTAATAAGGTTAATAAAAATTGTAAACACAAGCCTAAATTTATAGATATTAATGTCTCTGATTTGCATTTAAGCAGTCGCAATCAAAATCGCCCCATTAGCTTTAATGGGAGAGAAAAAACAATCACTCAGGATGATGTATTGCATGCTATTCAAAATTCGTCTGCAGGTGCGTTAGCGACTAATAAAAAAAACCTTGAGCCAATTGTTAATCATTTTACAGTTGATGAGCAGATTGAAGCTTCTCCTATTGGCATGGAGGCAGCTGTTTTGGGGGCTCAGGTGCATTTAATTTCAGTGTCTAATCAAGCGATTAATAATATTAGTCATAGTTTGCGTGCCAGCGATTTGGGTGTTGATAAAATTATTCTCGATTCAATTGCTAGTAGTGCGGTGTGCGTTAGTCAGGATGATAAAAATACAGGGGTTTGTTTGTTAGATATTGGTGCAGGTGTTACCAAGCTTTCAGTATTTGTTAAAGGGGGTGTGGTGTTTAATCAAGTTTTTGATATAGGTGGTAATACGATTACTCATTGCATTGCTCAAGCATATGATATTTCGTTTGATGAAGCTGAAAATTTAAAAAAAACCTATGGAACATTGCAAACCGACTCTACCATTAAAGATCAATTAATTAAATTCAAGAAAACAGGTTCAACTGAAGATCACTATCTATCATTGCGTGAATTAATTTCAGTGATTGAAAAGCCTTATAAAGAGATTTGCACAATGGTTAAGCGAAGTTTAAAAAATGAAAAACTTGATAGAACAATTAAGTCAGGGTTTATTGTATTAGGGGGCGCTAGTAAAATTAAATATTGCGAGAATTTTTTGTTAAAGGAATTTCGTGCACGCTCTAGAATGGCTAAAATTAATAGAGATCTGGTGAGTGGCGATGAAAAGGTTTTAACTAATTCCGCCTATTTTTCTGCACTTGGATTGCTTGCTTGTAATACGCCAAAATCTTATTTACAAGAGCCAGAACGATTACAAAAAAGCGGCTTGTTTGGTACAATGCAAGAATTATTTAAGCTATAAGCGTTATGATAAAACAAAGAACTATTAAAAAATCAGTAAAAGCTAGAGGAATCGGTATTCATAGCGGAGGCGTTGTTAACATGACACTTATTCCAGCTGAAATTGATCATGGCGTTGTGTTTAGACGTATGGATGTGGGTGGAAAATTAGTGCGCGCACATAATGCCTTTGTCAATGAAGTGGTGCTATCAACAGGGTTGGAAAATCAAGGCGTAAAAGTCTCTACTGTTGAGCATCTTATGAGTGCTTTTTCAGCATTAGGTATTGACAATGTATTGGTAGAACTTGATTCTTTTGAAGTGCCTATTATGGATGGGTCATCTGCACCTTTTGTCTTCTTAGTGCAATCTGCTGGTATTGAAGAACAAGAAGAACATAAGCGATTTTTTGTCATTCATGAGACGGTACGTGTTGAGAATGGCGATTCATGGGCTCAAGTGTCCAAACATGATGGGTTTAAGGTTTCTATTGAAATTGATTTTGATCATAAAAAAGTGAAAGAAAGTGGCCAGCAGTTAAGTATTGATTTTTCAAAGCAATCTTATTTAAAAGAAATTTCTCGCGCTCGAACCTTTGGCTATATGAAAGATGTAGAAATGATGCAAAGACAAAATTTAGCGCTTGGCGCCAGTATGAACAATGCAATTGCGCTCAGTGACGATGATGTTTTAAATGAAGATGGAATGCGTTATCAAAATGAATTCGTTAAGCATAAAATCTTAGATATTGTTGGCGACTTATATTTACTAGGCTCTAATCTAATTGGGCACTACGAAGGATATAAGACGGGTCATTTGTTAAACGACCAGCTTTTATCGGCAATTTTAGAGAGGCCAGATACTTGGTCAATTGAAACTTTTGAGGAAGAAAATTCACCTATTCAATTTTATTCAGAAGATTGGCAAAATTCCTTGTAATAGTAAGTATATCCTAGTATTTCATTTGGTATAATCGACAAGTATTTTATACCCAGCTTAAAATAATGAAATTAAATGGTGCACAAATATTAGTTGACTGCTTGAAAAGCGAAGGTGTAAAGCACATCTTTGGTTATCCAGGTGGCGCAGTTTTGCATATTTATGATGCACTAGATGCTTGCACAACAATTGATCATATATTGGTTCGCCATGAACAAGGTGCAGTGCATGCTGCAGATGGCTATGCACGTACTAGTGGTAAGTGTGGCGTATCACTTGTGACGTCAGGCCCAGGTTTAACGAATGCGGTCACAGGCATTGCAACTGCATTTACAGATTCTATTCCAATGGTGGTGATTTCTGGCCAAGTGCCTTCTGCCGTAATTGGTAGTGATGCCTTTCAAGAGGTGGATGCAGTAGGCATTACTCGCTCTTGTGTGAAGCATAACTTTCTAGTAAAAAATGCTAATGATTTAGCAGAAACAGTTAAAAAGGCATTTTATATTGCTACAACAGGTCGACCAGGCCCTGTATTGATTGATATTACTAAAGATACAACTATTGCTGAAATTGAATATGAGGGCTACCCTGAAACAATTAAAATGCGATCATACCAGCCTGAAATGCAAATTAATAATGAGCAAGTTGCAAAAGCAATTGCAATTATTGAAAAATCTCAGAAGCCAATCATTTATTCAGGTGGCGGTAGTGTAATTGGAAATGCCAGTGAAGTGTTAACAGCGCTGACACGCAATACAGGGTTTCCAATTACACAGACGCTAATGGGACTGGGTGCATATCCTGGAACTGACAAACAGTCAGTAGGCATGCTAGGAATGCATGGCACCTATGAAGCAAACATGGCGATGCATGATTCAGATTGTATTATTGCTGTAGGCGCACGATTTGACGATCGTATTACTGGAAACTTGGAAAAGTTTTGTCCTTATGCAAAGATCATTCATATTGATATCGACCCTTCTTCTGTTGGTAAAGTGGTGGGCGTTGATGTTTCTGTAATTGGCCAAGTAAATGATGTTTTGTATGCACTCATTCAAGGATTAGAAGGAAAGACGTTGCCAAATATTGATCCATGGTGGCAACAAATCAATGAGTGGCGCAAGGTGGACTCTTTAGCTTATAAAACAGTAGAAGGAGTTATTAAGCCTCAAACAGTTATTGAGGCATTATATGAAGTCACCAATGGTCAGGCAATTGTTACTAGTGATGTAGGACAACATCAAATGTGGGCGGCGCAATACTACCCATTTGATAAGCCGCGTCGTTGGATTAATTCTGGTGGGCTTGGCACTATGGGTTTTGGCTTGCCGGCAGCGATGGGTGCTAAACTTGCAGAACCTGAATTAGAAGTTGCTTGTGTAACAGGTGATGGCAGTATTCAGATGATGCTACAAGAGCTTTCCACAATGTTGCAATATCATACGCCAGTTAAAATAATCAGTCTCAATAATGGCTATTTGGGTATGGTGCGTCAATGGCAGGAATTTTTCTATGAGAAACGATACTCTATGTCATATATGGATGCATTACCTGATTTTGTAAAATTAGCAGAAAGTTATGGTCATATTGGTATTCGTGTAGAGAAAGAAGAAGATTTAAAACCAGCATTAATTGAAGCGTTTAAGCAAAAAGATAGAACGGTATTTTTAGATATTATTACTGATCCAAATGAAAATGTATTTCCAATGATTCCATCTGGTGCGGGTCATCATGAAATGTTACTAGCAGGTCGTGATGAAATGGCATCAACAAATGATTCAGGACTAAACTTAGTATAATTATGAGACATATAATTTCAATACAATTAGAAAATGAATCGGGCGCTCTTTCAAGGGTTTCGGGATTGTTTTCAGCACGTGGTTTTAACATTGAATCATTAACGGTTGCAGCTACCAACGATCCAACACTTTCAAGAATGACCATTGTTAGCGTGGGTGATGATGATATTATTGAGCAAATTGTTAAACAGGTAAATAAATTAGTAGACGTAGTTAAAGTGACAGATTTAACCGCTACAGAGCATGTTGAGCGTGAGTTATTAATTGTTAAAATTAGTATTTCTAACAACACTCAAGATGATGTAGACGCTCAGCTTGATCATTTTAATGCTAAAGTTATTGATGCAGCGGAAGATGCGTATATCGTTGAGCTGGCAGGAAAGAGTCAAAAGATTAATGATTTTTTAGCTGCACTTAATGCGGATCAAATCATAGAGGTTTCTAGGACAGGTGTGACCGGCGTTTGTCAGAAAATATAAAGTTAAATAAATAGGCGTGAGTAAACGTTTTAAACATAGGATAAAAAATGAATAGATATTACGATAAGGATGCGGACTTAAATATTATTAAATCAATGAAGGTTGCTATTGTGGGTTATGGTTCGCAAGGCCACGCACACGCAAATAATTTGCAAGATTCTGGTGTTGAGGTAGTGGTCGCTTTAAGAGATGGTTCAGCTTCAGCAGCAAAAGCAAGCGCTTCAGGTTTAGCGGTTAAATCAGTTGAAGATGCAACAGCCTGGGCAGACTTGGTAATGATCTTGGCGCCAGATGAGTTTCAAGCTAGTATCTATGCAGAAAATATCGAGCCTAATCTTAAGCAAGGTGCAACGGTTGCTTTTGCACATGGTTTTAACATTCATTATGGTCAAATTACACCACGCGCAGATCTAGACGTTATTATGGTGGCGCCAAAGGCACCAGGTCATACGGTTCGTTCAGAATTTGTTAAAGGTGGCGGTATTCCTGATTTAATCGCTATCTCTCAAGATGCGTCTGGTAATGCAAAAGCAACGGCACTTTCTTATGCATCTGCCATTGGTGGTGGTCGCACAGGTATTTTAGAGACTTCATTTAGAGAAGAAACTGAAACAGACTTGTTTGGTGAACAGGTTGTTTTATGTGGCGGTACAACTTCATTGGTGCAAGCAGGTTTTGAAACATTGGTAGAAGCAGGTTACGAGCCAGAAATGGCATACTTCGAATGTTTGCATGAGTTAAAGCTTATTGTTGACTTAATGTACGAAGGTGGTATTGCCAATATGCGTTATTCAATTTCAAATACAGCTGAGTATGGCGATGTAACTCGTGGTCCACGTATCATTACTAGCGAAACTAAAGCAGAAATGAAAAAGATCTTAACAGAAATTCAAGACGGAACTTTTGCTAAAGAATTTGTGGCTAATGTAGGCGACCTTCCTGCCCGTCGTGATGTTCAACGTGAACATCAAATCGAACAAGTGGGCGAATCGCTGCGTTCGATGATGCCATGGATTAACAAAAACAAAATTGTTGATCAGGCCAAGAATTAAACATTCTTAAGTAAACGCCCAACTAAGTTGGGCGTTTTCATTTCTGAGGCGCTATAATAAAACCATGAATAAAAATACAGCAAAAAGAGGTGTCTATCTCTTGCCTAATATACTAACCACTTTTGGATTATTTTCTGGATTCTTTGCAATTATTCTAGCAACTAAAGGTCAATATGCAGAGGCGGCCATTGCTATTTTTGTGGCGATGTTATGGGATGGATTGGATGGACGTGTTGCACGACTCACCAATACTCAAAGTGAGTTTGGTGAGCAGTATGATTCAATGGCTGATATGGTTTCATTTGGAGTAGCGCCTGCCTTATTGATGTATTTCTACTTATTTGAAGGCTTGGGAAAAATTGGCTGGATTGGCGCTTTTGTTTATGTAGCTGCCGGCTCACTGCGCTTAGCACGATTTAATACACAAATTGGTGTACAAGATAAGCGTTATTTTCAAGGTTTGCCTTCACCAGCAGCAGCGGCATTAATTGCAGGCTTGGTTTGGACCAAGGAAATGATGGGTCCTAGTGTTTATGATGAGCAGTATTTAGTAGCAGGTGCATGGATTATTCTAGTGGCTGCTGGCATGTTAATGGTAAGTAATATTCGTTATTACAGCTTTAAAGAGATTAACCTTAAAGGTAGGTCCTCTTTTAAGCTATTACTTCTAGCAACATTAATCATGATTGTTGTTTTGGTGTGGCCTAGCGCTATTTTATTTATCTTTTTCTTTGTTTATGCGTTATCAGGATTGGTATTAACCACCATTGAAGTGAGAAACAAACGCGCTTTGAAAAAACAGGCTAAGAAAAGCTTAAAATAACTTATAATTAGATTTATGAATCATTCGACTTGTTATTCTTTTCAAGCCTACTTCGTAGACTTACAACGATTACTGCCGTAGGGCAGATATTAACTCGTATAGCTTTTAAAGCTAACCAACAAACAGTAGAAATAGAAAAAACATGAAAAAAAGGAGACTTAAATGTCCGATAAATTAATTATTTTTGACACAACTTTGCGTGATGGAGAGCAATCACCTGGCGCATCAATGACTAAAGACGAAAAAGTTCGTATCGCCAAAGTGTTGGAAAAAATGCGAGTTGATGTGATTGAAGCGGGTTTTGCTATTGCATCACCAGGTGATTTTGAGGCAGTTCAAGCGGTTGCCAATGTGGTTAAAGACTCAACAATCTGCTCGTTGGCTAGAGCATTGGATAAAGATATTGATCGTGCTGGAGAGGCTTTAAAAGGGGCTAATTCTTCACGAATTCATACCTTTATTGCAACCAGTGATATTCATATGAAGATGAAGTTGCAGATGACGCCTGATCAAGTTGTTGAGCAGGCGGTTAGAGCTGTTAAGCGTGCAAAACAGTATACTAATGATGTTGAGTTTTCTCCTGAAGATGCAGGTCGTTCTGATGAAGATTTTTTGTGCCGTGTGATTGAAAAAGCAATTGCTGCAGGTGCGACCACTATTAATATTCCAGATACTGTTGGTTATAACATTCCTCACCAATTTGGTAGAACTATGAAGTCACTAATTGAACGCATCCCTAATTCAGATAAAGCGGTTTTTTCGGCGCATTGTCATAATGACTTAGGTTTAGCGGTGGCCAACTCGCTTTCGGCTGTGCTAAATGGCGCTAGACAAGTTGAATGCACGATTAACGGATTGGGTGAGCGTGCAGGAAATACCGCCCTAGAGGAAGTGGTTATGGCTGTACGTACACGTCAAGACGAGTTTTCGTGTGATACCAATATTGATACAACGCATATCTTGTCCGCTTCTCGACTAGTCTCTTCTGTAACCGGATTTATTGTACAGCCTAATAAAGCTATTGTTGGTGCTAATGCCTTTGCTCATGAGGCTGGCATTCATCAAGATGGCGTTTTAAAGCATCGTGAAACCTATGAAATTATGCGTGCAGAAGATGTTGGCTGGAATGCCAATCAGCTTGTTTTGGGTAAGCATTCAGGGCGTAATGCCTTTAAGGCTAGATTGGTTGAGTTAGGCGTGGAGTTTGAATCAGAAGAAAGCTTAAATGATGCTTTTAGACGTTTTAAAGAGCTAGCTGACAAGAAGCACGAAATTTTCGATGAAGATTTGCAGGCGCTTGTATCAGAAGTTCAAGTTGTTGAAAGTGAGCATATTAAATTGATTTCATTAAAGGTTACTTGCGAAACGGGTGAGAAGAATCAATCAACTGTTGTTTTGTCAATTGATGGTAATGAGAAAAGCATGACTGCTGAAACTTCTGGCTCTGTTGATGCGACCTTTAGCGCTATTAATAAACTACTTGATATGCAGGTTAACCTGCAGTTATATTCAGTATCTAACGTTACCCAAGGTACAGATTCATTAGGTGAGGTTAATGTGCGCCTAGAGCATAATGGTAAGATTATTAATGGACAAGGGGCAGACACAGATATTGTTATTGCGAGTGCTAAAGCTTATCTTCACGCGCTTAATAAAGTGCTGGCGGATACCGATAGGGCACACCCTCAAATCTAGTGTCAGCTCTTCGATCTCACTATCTAACTACACTGGGTATTGATAAATATTTGCACCACTGTATAAATACAGAGGATTTAGCATCTCATCTAATTAAGGTTAGATGCTTAGTGGTTGAAACCGATCATGCTGAATCAATTTTCCACTCAACGGTCGCGCAAGAGTTTTTATATACAATGCTCTTGGCTATTGGATTGGATAAACAAGAGGTTGTATGTATTCAATCTGGCCTTAACCAAATACCACAAGAAATTTGTAAGTACGATGCTGAGGTGATTTTGATCATGGATGAACATATTTCACCCATCAATAACAAGATGTTTGTCATGCCTCATCCTAGTGATATTTTAAAAAATGAAACACTCAAGCGGACAGCTTGGGAAGTGTTAAAACAGATGAAAGTATGCCTACAGTAGATTACAGTTTGGATGGCTTTAAGCGTCCAAAATTGCAAACCCCAAACGGCGAGAAAAAACTACTTATGCATTCTTGTTGTGCACCATGTGCGGGTGAAATTATGGAGGCATTAGCTGCTTCTGATATTGATACAACTATCTTTTTTTATAACCCAAATATTCATCCTCAAGAGGAATACTTATTACGTAAAGAAGAAAATATTCGTTTTGCAGAAAAACTTGGCATGCCTTTTGTTGATGCAGACTATGATAAAGACAACTGGTTTGAACGCATCAAAGGTCAAGAAGATGAGCCGGAGCGTGGCGCCCGTTGTACCACATGTTTCGATATGCGATTTGAAAGAACCGCTCAGTATGCTCAAGCACATGGGTTTGATTTAATTTCTTCGACATTAGGTATTTCTCGCTGGAAAGATATGGGGCAAATTAATGGCTGTGGTGCTCGAGCAGCTAATCCTTATCCTGATATTGTATATTGGGATTTTAATTGGCGAAAGCAGGGCGGCTCATCTAGAATGTTGGAATTGTCAAAACGCGAAGCGTTTTATCAGCAAGAATATTGTGGCTGCGTTTATTCCTTGAGAGATACCAATCGTTGGCGTGAATCTCGTGGTCGAGATAAAATTGAGCGTGGGGTAAAGTTTTATCAAACAGCTATGAAAAGCTTAGATAAATAACCTTTTAATCCAATAAGTATAGTAATAAAGCTTTTTGAGCGTGCAAGCGATTTTCAGCTTCATCCCAAACCAGACTTTGCTTGCCATCAATCACTTCGCTAGCCACTTCTTCTCCCCGGTGGGCAGGTAGGCAGTGCATGAAACTAGCATCAGAATTGGCATTTTTCATTAAATTTTGATCTACCTGGAATTCTTTAAAAGCGAGTTCGCGTTTCTTTTGTTCAGCCTCTTGGCCCATAGAAGCCCAAACATCAGTAACCACTAGGTCAGCCTGCTTACAAGCTTCACTGGCTTGATTGAATAATGAGATATATTCTGAATAATTGTCAATAAACTCTTGTTCAGGCTCATAACCTTTGGGTGTAGCAATATTTAGTTTAAAGCCAAACGCTTTAGCAGCCTGCATATAAGTATGACACATATTATTACCATCACCAATCCAGGCAACTGTTTTTCCTTGAATTGAGCCTTTGTGCTCTTGATAGGTCATCATATCGGCTAAAAGCTGACAAGGGTGAGACTCATCACTCAAAGCGTTAATAATTGGTACAGAGCCATTGTTTGCAAAAATGTTGATGTCATCATGAGAAGAAACTCTCATCATAATAATATCAACCATAGAGCTAATTACAATTGCTGTATCTTTGACAGGTTCGCCACGTCCTAGCTGGATATCACGGTCAGATAAAAACAGAGCGTGACCACCTAATTGAGTCATACCAGCTTCAAAAGAGACTCGCGTACGTGTGGAAGATTTGTCAAAAATCATAGCCAATGTTTTATTTTTTAGCTGCTGATTAATCTCACCCGCTTGATGTTGTTTTTTTAAGGCAATAGCATTATCAATAATACCGGTTAAATCATGGTTTGATAAATCGTCCAAATTAATAAAATGCTTCATTATTTCTCTCCGTCGGCTAAAGTTCGCTAACTAATTGACAAATTGTATCAACCATTTCATCCGCTTGCTCTTTATTGATAATGAGTGGCGGTAGTAGTCGAATAGACTGACCTGTAATATTGATTAATACTTTTTTATCCAATGCTTGTTGTAATAGTTGCGAGCAGTCTTTCGTCAGTTCAATAGCAATCATTAAGCCTTTTGAACGTATCTCTAAGACACTATCAACAGTATGTAATTGGTCAGTAAACCGCGCGGTGATATAGTCACTCATCAGATTAACATTATGCAAAATATCATCCTGTTTAATCACATTTAGCACTTCTAAAGCCACGCGACAAACTAGTGGATTTCCACCAAAAGTAGAACCGTGTGTTCCTGGTGTTAATAGTTTAGCAGCTTTACCTTTAGCAAGGCAGGCGCCAATTGGGACACCGTTGCCCAAGCCTTTTGCAAGAGTAAGTATGTCAGGGGTAATTTGATTGTATTGATGTGCAAACATTTTTCCTGTACGGCCAATCCCCGTTTGCACTTCATCTAGAATTAGTAGCCAGTTATTTTTTTGACAAATTTCTTGAACCTGATTCAAATAGTTTGCATCAGGCACAATCACACCACTTTCACCTTGAATGGGTTCAAGCATGATAGCGCTAATTTGAGGATTATCTTCATAAGCCTGAATAGCTTTAATATCATTAAAATTGATATGAATAAATTCACTAACTAAAGGGGAGAACCCTGCCTGAACTTTAGGATTACCTGTGGCTGATAAGGTTGCCATTGTTCGACCATGAAAGCTTTGTTTGGCGGTGAGAATAATCGGCTCATCAATCTGATTCGCATGCGCATGTAAGCGGGCAATTTTGATGGCTGCTTCGTTAGCTTCAGCACCGGAATTGCTAAAAAAAGCGCCGTCCATATCGGCTAGTTTACATAAGACTTCGGCCAATGTTTCTTGATGCTGTATATGATACCAATTGCTGGTGTGAAGTAATTGCTGTGCTTGTGATTGGATTGCTTTAGAAATTTTAGGATGAGAATGTCCAAGGCCGGTGACAGCAACACCACATAATGCATCTAAGTAGATATCCCCTTTGTCATCTGTTAAGTAGCAACCATCACCTTTAACAAAAGTAACGGGCAGTGGCGCATAGTTTGACATTAAATAAGACATGATGATTTTTCCTTTAAAAGCAAAAAAGCCCCTAGCGGGGCTTTTATACCAATCAGAAGTTTAAATTACGACTGGTATTGTAGTGGCGGAGCCATTTCATTATCGACTTCTGCTAAATCTTTCTTGTAATTTTCGTAGAAAGAGCCTGCTGGTGGATTGATCCATTCTTCATATGAAAAACCATTTTCAGCTGTGTGTATTTTAAAAGTTTCTTGTAAGGCAATTTTCTTTGCACTTAATTCATTAGCTTGTTGACTTATTGCGTCCATCTTAATCTCCTGAATATTAAATAGGTAAAAAGCATTATTATATACGTAAAAGAGCTTTTGTGAACGTTTTTATTTGTCTAAAAAACTAATAAATAGGCTGATATTGGTAAGAAAGTTGTGCCACAATATAAGTGCATTTTATAACTAATAAAGGAGCATGCATGCAATTAAACATTTCTGGCCATCATCTTGATATCACCGATGCGATCAAGCAACACTCTGAAGAAAAACTCGCTAAAATTAAACATCACTTTGATCATGTGATTAATATTAATATGATTTTAGGCATTGAAAAAGATACCCAAAAAGCGGAAGCTACTCTTCATGTGAGTGGTGCAGATTTATTTGCCAAGGCAGAGAGTGATGATATGTATGTATCTATTGATAAGATGGTTAATAAGCTTGATGCCCAAATTAGAAAGCATAAAGAAAAATTAAACGATCATAGGAAAAACTAAAACATACACAAATGCTAACGGCGTACTGTCTTTAGCGTGATTCACTAGGAATATAAAACCAATGTCAGAAGTTGAAAATACTTCTTTCGAAGAGTGCCTTCAAAGATTAATGACATCTTTGGAGGCTTCTTTGTATGAAGAAGCTACCTCCCAACTATCCAATTTGCACTCGGCTGAAATTGCTCGTTTATTAGAAAGTGTGCCACCAAAAGATCGCGTTAAACTTTGGTCAAATATTGATAGTGCGACTCAAGGCGATATTCTAAAAGATTTAAGCGAAGATGTTGTATCTCAGTTGCTTAATGAGATGAGTGTTAGCGAAATTGTCAAGGCTACTGAAGGTTTGGATATGGATGATTTGGCAGATATTGTGCCAAAATTACCCGAATCTGCCCTACATAATTTATTGCTGACACTTGATCATAAGCATCGAGATCACTTGAAGCAAGTATTATCTTATCCTGAAGATTCAGCTGGCGGTTTGATGAATATTGACATAATCACGGTACGTGATGATGTTAATGTAGGTACCGTGATTCGGTATTTGCGCCTGCTAAAAGAAATGCCAAATGATACTGATAAGGTGTTTGTTGTGGATAGGTCGTATAAATATATTGGCGCTATTCATATCTCCACTTTATTAACTAACGAGGCTGAACAGAATATCAGTCCCTTAATTAATAAAACACTCAAGCCTATTCTTGCAGACGCCCCTAAACAAGAAGTGGCTAGTTTATTTGAGCAACGAGATCTGATTTCAGCGCCAGTTATTGATAAAGATAATCAACTGATTGGCCGTATCACCATTGATGATGTGGTGGATGTTATTCGTGACGAAGCTGAACACTCTGTTATGTCAATGGCAGGACTTGATGAAGAAGACGATGTGTTTGCGCCTGCAATCCAAAGTATTAAAAGTCGCAGTATTTGGCTAGGTGTCAACTTGATTACGGTATTTATTGCTGTATTTTTTATCGGTTTATTTGAGGCCACTTTGCAAGAAAAAATTGCGCTGGCTGTGTTAATGCCGGTGGTTGCTTCTATGGGCGGTATTGCAGGCACACAAACGCTTATTTTGGTTACCCGAGGCATTGCGACCGGCAGAGTGACTACCTCTAATTTAAAAGTTTTAATGAGCAAAGAAGCGGCTATTGGCGTATTAAATGGCATGCTTTGGTCGGTCGTCATTGGCTTGGCAACATATCTCTGGTTTGCAGATTTAATTCTTAGTTTGGTGATTGCTTCAGCGATTGTTGTCAACCTTATATTTGCCGCTTTTTCGGGTGCCTTTTTACCTTCCTTGCTAATTAAATTTAAAATTGACCCAGCATTAGCAGGCGGTGTTATCTTAACCACCATTACCGATGTGATCGGATTTGTTGCGTTTTTAGGTTTGGCTGCATTAGTTATATAAAAGTTTTTTCACAAGGCGCATCATGCCATTTGTATTAAAAAAATATCAAGTTATTCCTGGTGAAAAAATTCAGCATTTTTTAGTGAATGAAGCAGGGATGACCATGTCTTTATCACAAAAACTTTTATCTAAAAATAGAGTGTTTGATGATCATAATCAAATTTTAAAAAATGGTCAAAAAATTAGCGGCAAGTTTGTTCAGGTAGCTGTATTTGAAGGTAGCACTCGGGGTTTAAAGCCCATCTTTGAGGTTGAAGATTTTGCAATCTTTGATAAGCCTTCAGGGGTTATGGTGCATCCCACTCGCAAGGAAACTCAGTATTGCCTATTAGATGAAGTCAGATATTATTTTGGTGATGAGGCAAGTTTAGCTCATCGGATAGATGCAGAAACCTCTGGCTTAGTGTTGGTGGCTAAAAATAAACCAGCCAGCAGTGTGCTTAAAACCATGTTTGAACATCGACAATATGACAAAGAATATTTAGCCTTGGTTAAAGGTGAAATGTGTCATAAGGTTACTATTGATCAGCCCATTGCAAAAGCGAATGGCGATATTCGCATGAAAATGACTTGTGACGTGCCTGAAGGCAAAGCATCGACGACACACATCGAGCCTTTAGTATTTAACAAAGCTAATGATACGACTTTGGTTAAAGCTATCCCTGTTACAGGTCGGCAGCATCAAATACGTGTACATCTTGATTTTATAGGGCATTCAATTTTAGGCGATCCGCTATACGGCGTGAATGAGTCAATCGCTAACGATTACCTATCTAAAACTTTGTCTAAAGAAGATAGGGTTAAATTAACCGGCGCATCAAGGCTTATGTTGCAAGCCCATCATTTGTCATTCACTTATCAAGGGGATGAATACAGTGTCACCTCAACATTAAGCTTTTAAAATTTCATAAATTTTTAAAATGAACAAAAATAGGCCAAAAAAAATCAATCTAATTGGCTTTAAAAGGCTGATTTAAGGCTAAAAAACAACCTTTTTTAGAAGTTTTTATGATTTTAAAATGTCCAAGAAAAGATTTTTTTAAAAATTTGGTAAATTTTTAAAATCAGAAGTCTTTGATAGAAATATTATTAGCCTTTAGCCAAGTTTTGAATTTTGCTTGAATATCTTCTAAGGTTTGCTGGTTATCTGCTTCAAAGCGCAATACTAAACATGGTGTGGTATTAGAAGGGCGAACCAAGCCCCAGCCATTTGAATAGTCAACTCGAACGCCATCAATAGTAGTAATCTCGGCGCCTTTAAAATCTACATTTTCAGCGAGTTTATCCATGGCTTTAAATTGATCGCCTTGCTTGTCAAAGTGAATGTTAATTTCTGGTGTGTTGATACTATCTGGCAAATCGGCAAAAACCTGTTCGCAGGTTTGATCTGTTTTTGAGAGGATTTCCAATAAACGTGCACCTGTATAAAGTGCATCATCAAAGCCGTACCAGCGTTCTTTAAAGAAAATATGGCCACTCATTTCACCGCCGAGTGCCGCCCCTGTTTCCTTAAGCTTAGCTTTAATAAAACTATGACCTGTGCGTGACATAATAGCGTCACCACCATGTTCAGTGATATCTTTAGGTAGCAAAGAAGAGCACTTCACATCAAAGACAATTTTGGCACCAGGATTGCGATTAAGAATATCTCTTGAATAAAGAATCATCTGTCTGTCAGCCCAAATAACATTACCCTTGTTGTCAATCAAGCCTAGACGATCACCATCGCCATCAAAGGCAAAACCCATATCTGCACCAGTATCAATCACCTCTTTGATAACATCTTCTAGATTATGAAGTTTGGACGGGTCGGGGTGATGATTGGGAAAATTGCCATCAACTAAACAAAATAATTTAGTGACTTTCGCACCAAGTTGTTCAAATAATTTAGGCGCAATATTGCCAGCAACACCATTGCCACAATCTACCACAATATTTAGTGGCTTGCTAAGTTTGACATCAGATTTAACTCGATCAATATAGTCGCTTTCAATATCAACCTTGGTTGAGGTACCATGGCCTGAGCTAAAATGTTGATTTTGAATGCGTTGGTAAAGTGCTTGAATGCGATCGCCTGACAGTGTTTCGCCAGCAATCATAATTTTAAAACCGTTGTACTCTGGTGGATTGTGAGAGCCGGTGATCATAACACCTGAAGTTGCTGCTTTCGTGTAAGTGGCAAAATATACTAGAGGTGTTGGCACCATGCCAATATCTACCACATGACAACCGCTTTGTTTGAGTCCTGTTTTCAAGGATTTTATTAAATCTGGACCACTGAGTCGACCATCTCGACCAACTACAACCCCGCGTTCACCTTGAGCAATGGACTCACTGCCAATCGCTAAACCGATCAGACGAACTGTTTCAGGGGTTAGTTCTTGCTCAACAATTCCACGGATATCGTAAGCTTTAAAGATTGATGGTGAGACGCCCATAAGTTGATAAAATGTTGATATAAATAGTTTATTTTAATCGCAATGAAAGAAAAATTTGAAGTAATCGAAATTGAAAATCAAACCATGGTGTTAAAAGTGAATCGCTCTGGTGGGTGTCATAGTTGTTCAGCGAGTGCTGGATGTGGTACTGGTATTCTGGCTAGCACTTTTGACCATGCCACAACTTTTAACAAGCCGTTAGAGGCTGGTGTGGTGGTTGGGGATTTTGTTACTTTGCAAATCTCTTCTAGAGAATTATTCTATCGAGCCTTTCAATTGTATATATTGCCACTACTAATGCTTTTTTGCGGCGCTTGGCTTGGCATTGTATTATTTCCGGCAAATGAATTATGGCAAATTGGCTTTGGATTGCTTGGTTTTGTAGGCACGCTTTTATTTACAAAATATTTTCTAAAGTAAAGTTTTAATGACAGCTAATTTTGGGATAATTAATCTATTTTTTAAAAATATCATATTATGAATAATCAAGACATAGATCCAGCTGAAACCCTAGAATGGCTAGAAGCTTTTAGGTCTGTTGCTCGCTTTGAAGGTGAGGATAGGGCTAAATTTATTCTTAATCAGCTCACAGATATGGCGCACAATGAAGGTATGGAATTGCCCACAGGTGTTAATACTGCATATTTAAACAGTATCGCGAAAGACAAAGAAATTGCCACGGATATTGAAGTTGATATTGAAGCAAGGATTTCAGCCATGGTGCGTTGGAATGCAATGGTAATGGTGGTTAAAGCAAATCAACTGCCTTATGAGTTAGGTGGCCATATTGCTTCATTTGCTTCATCTGCTACTTTGTATGAAGTAGGTTTTAACCATTTTTATCGTGGCCCTGATGCAGATCAAGGCGCTGATTTAATCTTTTTCCAAGGTCATATTTCTCCGGGTATATATTCACGTGCCTTTTTAGAAGGGCGTATTACCGAGGAGCAAATGTTAAAGTTCCGCCAAGAATCAAGTGAAGGTGGATTAAGCTCTTACCCGCACCCATGGCTAATGCCAGATTTTTGGCAATTTCCAACGGTATCTATGGGTCTAGGGCCAATTATGGCTATTTATCAAGCGCGCTTTATGAAGTATCTCCATCATCGCGAAATTAAGCAAACAGACAAGCGTACTGTTTGGGCTTATTTGGGCGATGGTGAAACTGATGAGCCAGAGTCACTTGGTGCCATTTCCATGGCGGGACGCGAAAAACTAGATAACCTTATCTTTGTGGTTAATTGCAACCTTCAGCGTCTTGATGGTCCTGTACGTGGTAACGGTAAAATTATTCAAGAATTAGAAGGCATGTTCCGTGGTGCAGGCTGGAATGTGATTAAAGTTGTTTGGGGTGGCAAATGGGATGAGCTGTTTGCTAAAGATACCAACGGCTTGCTAAGAAAGCGCATGGAAGAAGTGGTTGATGGCGAATATCAGGCTTACAAGGCCAAAGATGGTGCTTATGTACGTGAACATTTCTTTGGGAAATATCCTGAATTACTTGCTATGGTAGAACACATGACTGACGATGAGATTTATCGTCTTGATCGTGGTGGCCATGATCCATTTAAAGTATTCCAAGCCTATCATGCAGCTAAAGCTTGTAGTGATAAGCCAACAGTGATTTTAGCTAAAACTGTAAAAGGCTACGGCATGGGTGAAGCAGGCGAAGGTCAAAATACCACACACTCGCAGAAAAAATTAGGTCTTGAGCAGGTTGAGCGTTTTGCAAAACGCTTTAATGTACCAGTCACAGAAGCGGATGTTCAGGAGTTAAACTTTTATAAGCCAGCAGAAGACAGTGCAGAAATGCAATACATGAAGCAAAAACGCCAGCAATTGGGCGGATCTTTGCCAGTTAGATCGTTTAATTTAGAGGCGATTAAAGCGCCAGAATTAAGCGTGTTTGAGGCACTACTAAAATCTAGTGGTGATCGTGAAATGTCAACCACAATGGCTTTAAATCGCATCATGACACTTTTGGTTCGTGATAAGCAATTGGGGCCTAAAATTGTGCCAATTGTGCCAGATGAAGCACGTACATTTGGTATGGAAGGTTTATTCAGGCAGTTGGGTATTTATTCAGCTTCTGGTCAGCTTTACCAACCAGAAGACTCTGATAAAGTGATGTGGTACAAGGAAGATAAAAAAGGTCAAGTATTACAAGAGGGTATTAATGAAGCGGGTGCAATCTCTGATTGGATCGCGGCTGCAACCTCATATGCAACACATGACATCACCATGATTCCATTTTATATTTACTATTCTAAATTTGGATTCCAGCGCGTTGGCGATTTGGCTTGGGCAGCAGGCGATATGCAGGCTAAGGGTTTCTTGGTAGGTGGCACAGCAGGGCGTACAACACTAAATGGTGAAGGTCTTCAGCATCAAGATGGCGATTCACATTTGGTGGCCAATACCATTCCAAATTGTGTGTCGTATGATCCAACTTATGCGTTCGAACTAGCTGTTATTGTGCGCAGTGGCTTGGAACGAATGTATGAGAACAACGAAAATATTTTCTACTACATTACCACGATGAACGAGATTTATGCACATCCTGAAATGCCAGAAAATGTTGAAGAAGGTATTATTAAAGGTATGTACGCACTTAAGACTGTGGGCACAGGTGATCTACAAGTTCAATTGATGGGCTCAGGCACGATTCTTAGAGAGGTAGAGGTAGCTGCGCAAATGTTGGCGGATGACTGGAATGTTAAATCTGATGTCTGGTCGGTCACCAGTTTTAATGAACTGACGCGTGAAGCACAAGCCATTGATCGTGTTAATCGATTTAGCACTGATACACCTGAGGTTCCTTACATTACACAATGCTTGGAAAATGCAAGCGGGCCAGTTATTGTGGCTACCGACTATATGCGAAATTATGCTGAGCAAGTGCGTAAATATGTGCCAAATCGGTATGAAGTTTTGGGTACAGATGGTTTTGGACGCTCTGATTCTCGCGCCGCATTGAGGAATTTCTTTGAAGTGGATGCTAGCTATGTTGTGCTAGCTTCTTTGAAAGCTTTGGTTGATGAGGGTGAGATGGATGGCGCAGTTATTGCACAAGCGGTTGAAAAATACGGTATAAATACTAACAAGCCAAATCCGATGACGGTATAAGCGAGCAAATTGACAAAAACGAGGAGAATGAGTGTGACACAAGAGGAGTATTTAGAAGAGTTAAGATCGGGTGCAAGAATGAAGTTTGAAGACTTGATGGCACTGATTGACGATGATTATGATTACACCCCGGCGAGCTTTACCAATGGCGAAACTATCAATTCGGTTGATGAAAATCAAGGAAGTGCTAAGTTATTTTGTTTTGCTGCCATTCATCAGCTTAGCCAGCTTGAAACGCTGCACTGTTTTGGTCAATACTACCAAGATGTACTTAATACGCCTGAGAGTGATTCTCATGCTAACATTCGAAACTTCATGACTTATGGCTGGGAAGGGCTAAAGTTTGACTCACCAGTACTGAATCGCAAGTAACAGTCAAACCGCCTAAACGGCGGTTTTTTTAAATCTATTTTTTTATTTGTTATGGCACAAATTGATTACAAGTTAAATACAATTAAAACTGCTTTAATCACACTACACAATAATAAATTGTTTGAGTTTATGGTGATTGGCGTTATTATTCTATCGTCATTATTAATTGGTGTAAAAACCTACGATATTGACCCGGCCTATTTAACAGTGCTCCAGGTGATGGATTTATCTGTAACCATTTTCTTTTTAATAGAAATTGTGATTCGATTTGCCACCACCGAAAATAAGAAAAGATTCTTTCACAATGGTTGGAATGTATTTGATACGATCATTGTATTGGTTAGCATTATTCCTATTGACCAAAGTGAATATGCCTTGCTAGCACGTTTGATACGCATTTTTAGAGTGTTGCGTTTAATTAGTGCTATTCCTGAGTTAAGAAAATTGGTGTCTGCACTGGTTAAAGCACTGCCATCAATGGGGTATGTGTTGCTACTGATGTTTATCTTGTTTTATATGTACGCAGCAGTAGGTAGTTTTATTTTTGAGTCTATTAATAAAGAGCTTTGGGGCGATATTGCTATTGCCATGTTGACATTGTTTAGAGTGGTGACTTTTGAAGATTGGACAGACGTGATGTATGAAACCATGACAATCTATCCTTGGTCATGGGCATATTATTTGTCATTTATCTTTTTTAACGCGTTCGTTTTTTTAAATATGATGATTGGTATCGTGATTGATAAAATGCAAGCAGAAAACAATCAAGAGTTATCAGAACAAGATAGTGATCTTCGAGACAGACTGACTAGAATAGAACAAAAGCTAGACAATTTGAAAAATTAGTTACTTTTCTTTGGTCCATATTCATAGATAAGCAATCCTATTAATACGAGCGTAATGCCGAAAAATTGAGTGTTGGTAATATGCTCATGATTAAGGGTTGACCCAAGTAGCAGAGCAAATACAGGTGTTATTAAAGGCACAATGCCAACGACGCGTACACTGGTATGTTTAATCAAGTAATAATAAGACATAAAACCAATAACCGATCCAAAGACGGCTAAATATCCAATGGATAAAGCTGCTTGAATGCTGGTTTCTGGAATGTTATTGTCGAGTATTAACCAGGTAATAATAAATAGTGGCACACTAACCGCTAGCGCGCCAGTTGTAGTTGCTAGTGCAGAAATATTGGCGTTTATTTGTTTAAGCTTGACCGAAATAAACGCTTGAAATATCATTGCTAGTGTTACGCTAACAAGTCCTGTCGTTAGTGTTTCTGCTAATGAAAATGAGTGCTTAAAGATAACAAACAGTCCTGAAAGTCCCAATAAAAGCCCGATGACTTTGCTGGTTGAGAAAAGGGCGTCCTTTAGTAGTGTTAGCGCAAAAACACCAGTGATAATCGGTGTCAAGCCGAATACAACTGAAATTAAGCCTGACGGAATACTGAGTGCTGAATAATACACCAAACTCATGGTGATAAAAATACCCGCACCTGCATACGCATAGTTAGCCAAAGCTTGTTTGTGTAGGGGTAGTGTTTGTTTTTTGATGGCTAGAATTATTAAGCATAGTATTAGGCCTAATAACATTCTACTGGCCACACTAAAACTAAAGCTAGATCCTAGGGTTGACCATTGGATGGCCAGTGGTGTGGTTGACCAAATGCCAACAACGGAAAAAAAGACGAGATAAATTGGCATTTATAAAGCGCTCATTGGCTGAATAAAACCTAATTCAAATAATGTTTTGGTAAATGTTGTTTGATTGTTTAATAATTTTCTTGTGTTGCAAAAAGTAATTAAATCTTTTGTTTGTTCTACTTGATGGTTGAACATCTCTCCATTAATAAAAACTAATAACTGCTGATCTTCAAATAAGTAGGCAATTTTGCACACTGGATAAAGTTCGTAATTTAAGTTAGCATTAAAGCATTCGTCTTGATCGTTAAATTGAATGTTTTGCAAAATTTGCTGATCTAATGTATCGAGTTTGGTGACAAACTTTGCAAAGTTAATCGCATTGATTGGCGCAATCTCGTTGGCTTTTTTAATCGCAGAGTTTGTGATTAAAGCTGGCGTATCTTGATTGGTCCAAGTGGGATCTTGATAGTAATTTGTAGCATCTTCCAAGTCAGAATCATCAAACATTTCTGCAACGCTATAAGAGCGGTAGCCAAATGATAGGGTTGTGCACTGATCGTCAAGACTTACGCCGTGGTGTGCGATTTTAGGCGGAATATAGAGAATATCACCAGGCTCAACTTCGAAGATTTGTTCTGGGATGAATTGATCCATGATTCTAAGAGGTGTATCTTTTAGGTAGTTGTCAAGAGTGCAAAATTGTGAACTTAATTCCCAACAACGTCTGCCACTACCTTGTAGCAAGAAGACATCATAATAATCAAAATGTGGACCAACACTGCCACCTTTGGCAGCATAAGAGATCATGACATCGTCAAAACGCCAACGTGGAATGAAATTAAAGTGATCGATTAGGTAGTAAACCTCTGAAATAAAGCGATCAACCCCTTGAACTAATAAAGTCCAATTATTTTCAGGGAGTTTAGCAAAATCATTTTCTAAAAATGGGCCATTGGTTAACGTCCATTGCTCGTCATCTATTGAGCCTGTAATTAAGCGTGATTCAAAATCCTCTTCTAGTGATAATCCTGCTAACTCATCAGGAGAAATAGGAGAAATAAAATCAGGCAGTGCTTGTTTAATTAATAACGGCTTTTTTTGCCAATAATTTGTTAAGAATTTTTGTTCAGATATCCTTCCAAAATGTATCATAAAGTTTACATAAATTAATTTATGTTGGAAATTATAGTGAAAAGTGAATCTGTTTATGCGGGTAATCTTACACAAAGGCGTCCGTAAAAATTATTGATTAGACCATTCTTGGCATTATAAGAGTTTTAGCTATATTTTAGGAGTAGGGTGGGTGTGTTAATCATCATAGCTACATAATTGGAAATGCAGAATAAGTTATTCAAGATTTTTTTTAAAAATTTGTTTGATATTTATGTGATGAAACAATGGTAAATACCTATAACATTTTTTCAGCAAAATAAGTTAAACTGATTTTTAATATTTAAAAATAGATAAACTTAATCAGTGCTGTTGTGAGTGCTGTTATGATAGTAAATATCCGTCATAATTTTAATATAAACATAGAGAGGAGTAATGAAATTAGAATCTATCGCCCTACACCAAGGGTATAAACCTGAAGAGACCACGAAGGCTGCTGCGGTACCAATTTATCAGACAACATCTTATACTTTTGATGATACTCAGCATGGCGCGGATCTTTTTGACCTTAAGGTTTCAGGTAATATTTATACCCGTATTATGAATCCTACTACAGATGTATTAGAACAACGTGTGGCGGCAATGGAGGGCGGTATTGCTGCATTGGCATTAGCCTCTGGAATGGCTGCCATCACCTATGCCCTACAAAGTATCTGTACGGTGGGTGACAATATTGTTAGCACAAGTCAGTTGTACGGCGGCACTTATAATCTTTTTGCCCATTCCTTGCCTAGACAAGGTATTGAAGCACGATTGATAACGCACGATGACTATGAAGGCTTTGATCAAGCTATTGATAAGAACACCAAGGCTGTTTTTTGTGAATCGATAGGCAATCCGGCTGGCAATGTTGTCGATATTTCTAAACTAGCTGAAATAGCGCATAAACATGGCGTGCCATTAATTGTTGATAATACAGTCGCCACACCATATTTATGTCGAGCTTTTGATCTTGGGGCTGATATTGTTGTTCACTCTCTTACTAAGTACATTGGCGGGCATGGTACTTCGATTGGTGGTGTTATTGTAGATTCTGGAAAATTTGACTGGGTGGAAAATAAAGATCGCTTTCCCATGCTAAACGAACCAGATCCTTCTTATCATGGTGTTGTTTACACAGAGGCTTTTGCTGAGGCGGCTTACATAGGTCGTTGTCGAGTTGTGCCATTAAGAAACATGGGCGCTGCTATTTCCCCAATGAATTCTTTTCAAATTTTACAAGGATTAGAGACATTGAGTTTACGTATGGATCGTCATTGTGAAAATGCTGAAAAACTTGCTAAATATTTACAAAATCATGAGAAAGTGGAGTGGGTTAACTACGCTGCTTTGCCTGATAGCCCCTACTATGAAAATTGTAACAAAATCACACAAGGCAAGGCTTCTGGAATTTTAAGTTTTGGTATTACTGGTGGTATTGCTGCAGGTGGTCGATTTATTGATGCACTTGATATGATATTGCGCCTTGTTAATATCGGTGACTCAAAATCATTAGCCTGTCACCCAGCGTCAACAACTCACCGTCAACTTAATGAGGAGGAGTTAGCTGCTGCTGGTGTTAGTTCTGATTTGGTTAGAATATCAGTTGGAATAGAGCATATCGATGATATTATTGCTGACGTTAGTCAGGCTCTAGATAAGGCTTAATGAGTAAAGGGATGCTCGGTACTGCTACAAACAATTCAATCATAATAATTTAAAATTGAGTTGTTATATTTAGACAGCAATAAGGCCTGATATTTATCTACAACACCATCTATGCAGGCATAGTTTAAATAAGACTGCTGTCATATAAAAAAACATAATTATAAAATGAGAAAAATATTAGAATGTTAAAAAAAATTACTGTATCAATATTGTTTGTTGCTTTTTTTGGGCTTTTCAAGCCTCAATTAAAGAGTTTGCTGAATTAGGTGTAAGGATGGAAGTTTATGCAGTTGCCACGCGTGTATTTGGCGTTGATAGCGACACCATTCCTAAAGAAATGAATATGCTAGCCGATGGTTTTGTTTAGTTAATTGGCTGGCAAACTCAAGGGCATAAGCTAGTACCAATTTTTTAGTAGTAAATAGTATGGAGTTTTTTGAACATATACAAGCTGTTGAACTAAGTGTTGTTAAGTTGCAAGAGATATTAACCATTAGCAATTCTGTTAATTTATGCGTCTCCATTAGCGAAGTGCTAGACGATCAACAATATCATGGTCGGGTTTATTGTGTCTGGGGGGAGTTTACTGTTAATCGTGAACTCCTAGCCCAAGGGGTTAGGTTCTCTATGCCGTCTTGTCCTAATGCACTTGCTTGGACGCTCACTCTAGACGCTGATAAAGTTTTGAGTATTCATTGCACTATCAATAAACAAAAGCATGATCAAGAATTTATTGAATCAATACAAGAATTTACGAATGACTGGAAATCTGGTTTAGAGCACTATCTAGTCTGAGACGAATAGTATCAAAGTAAAACACTTGTTAAGCGTTCAATTTGCAAGTAACGATGCTTGCAGAGCAAGAATATCTTTTTTTGATTTTTTAAGAGCGATTTAGACGCTCTATAAAGTCTTTACGAGATCCTGCATTAATCCAGCCTGTGGCAATAGTTTTGCTTAATTCATTGTTGATTCGACCACGATGTATGTGAGAAGGGGCAGCTGGAAAAATGACCAGTTTGCCTCTTTGAGCAATTTCATGATGATTTTGCCAATGAAATTCTGTACCTGCTTCTTCTACAGAATCACAATAAAGTATCCAGGCTAATACGCGATTCCCCGGTTCGGTGATTTCATCATGAATTGTCCAGTCACAATGCCATTGGTGAAATCCTTCTCTAGGTGCATAACGTTGTAAGTTAAATATAGGCATGACAAATAACTCTTGTTCTGGACAGACTTGGCGAAAAAGAGGGCGTTCTTGTAGGTAGTGTTCTAATCCAGCTGAAACCCCTCGAACAATCACATCTGCTAGGGCAAATTTATCAGGATCAGAGCGATTAAGAGCTACAAGGGTGATATCTGTAGAAATCTTAGCGGGTTTTGTATTTTTGCCATCAGAGCCAAAGGCAACACCTGGACGGTGCAGATCTTGTCGACGATCGAAGAATTCCATAACACCATCGGCAACCGCCTCATAGCCAGCATTATGATATTGACCAATTAATTGCATATTAAAGGCGCCTTTTAGAGGCAGAGATTAGGGTGGTTAAAAATTCTTGTTTAATCATTGGGATAGGGTGAATGGTTAGTCTCAATTGGGTGTGTTTGGCATATGATCTGCAACCTCTTTAAAAAAGACTATTAAGTTCATAAGTAGTAATGCATTGCCCTTGGCTTAGAAGTTTCTGTACGCTGATTCATTAAATCGTAAAACGATTAACCAACTGTTTAACCGCCAACTCTCCGCCAAGTTGCTCGTATTGAGTTAGCATTAACGGCAATTATTGGTGGTAGTTTGGCGCTTCTTTAGTGATACTAACATCATGCACATGCGACTCAACCATACCAGCTGAGGTCACCTGAACAAATTCAGCAACCGTGCGCATTTTTTCTAACGTTTCACAACCTGTGTATCCCATTGACGATCTAACGCCACCAACCATTTGGTGAATGATAGGGCGGATAGAGCCCTTAAATGCGACGCGACCTTCAATACCTTCTGGTACCAATTTATCCGCTTTTGAATCTGATTGGAAATAACGATCTGATGATCCGTGTGCTTGATTCATAGCGCCAATAGAGCCCATGCCGCGGTAAGACTTATAAGCACGTCCTTGGTAAAGTTCAATCTCACCTGGAGATTCTTCAGTGCCTGCCAGCATTGAGCCTAGCATAACGCAATAAGCGCCAGCAGCAAAGGCTTTAGCGATATCACCAGAATAGCGAATACCGCCATCAGCGATTAATGGTACACCAGTGCCTTTTAGTGCATCAGCCACATCAGAAATTGCTGTAATTTGTGGCACACCAACGCCAGATACAATTCGAGTGGTGCAAATACTACCTGGACCAATGCCAACCTTAACACAATCTGCACCCGCTTTAACTAAGTCAAGTGCTGCTGCACCTGTGGCAATGTTGCCAGCAATAATATTTAAGTTAGGATGTTTGGCTTTGGTCTTTTTAACGCGATCTAGCACGCCTTGAGAGTGACCGTGCGCTGTATCAATAACAATTACATCAACTCCTGCTTCCACTAATGCATCAATACGCGAACCTGTGCCCGCTGCCACACCAACAGCAGCACCCACTCTTAATTGCTCCTGTTCGTCTTTGCAGGCGTTAGGATAGTCCGTTGATTTTTGAATGTCACGAACGGTAATCATGCCTTGAAGGTCAAAGTTACTATTTGTAATTACAACACGTTCAATACGGTGCTGTTGTAATAATGCTCTAACCTCAGACATGTCAGTGCCTTCGGTGACGGTAATTAGTTTGTCTTGTGGCGTCATTAAATTAGCCACTGTCTCTTCCAGGTTGGTTTCAAAGCGCACATCACGTCCGGTAATCATGCCGACAATTGTGTTACCCTCAACAACAGGTAATGCTGAAATTTTGTATTTTTTCTGTTTGTCTAATACATCTCTAACACTAGCTTCTGAGTGAATAGTAATCGGTTCACGAATAACGCCAGATTCAAAACGCTTAACTTTGCGCACTTCTTTGGCTTGCTCTTCAGTTGACATGTTTTTATGAATAATACCAATACCACCTTCTTGGGCCATGGTGATAGCAAGCTTAGCTTCAGTCACCGTATCCATTGCTGCAGAAAGAATTGGCGTATTTAGGGTGATATTTTTTGTGAGCTGAGTAGTCATACTAACTTCTTTAGGCATAGTGGTAGAATGTGCCGGTACGAGTAAAACATCGTCAAATGTTAGTGCGGTTTTTAGTAAGTTCATTTAATATCTCCTGCGGTTGACAAAGTTTGGAAAGATAAAGCCAATTAAGATTCCAAAGAATAAAACAAAACTACCCGTAATAAACCAGTTTCTAGAGCTGGAATCTTGTGTAGCTGTGTTGTTGTTTTTAAGTAATTGAATTTCAGTTTTTAGCTGTAGGTTTGCAGTCATGAGTTTTTCATTAGAATGCTCTAACTTTAGGGCATCTTTATAGACTTTTTCAATATGCTTTTTTTCGGCAATAGATTTGCTAGTTTGAATAGATAACTTGGTGTTTTTAACTTTTAAGGCTTGTATTTCAGTTTCAAGTTCATTTTTTCTATTAGACAATTTATTAATAAGTAGTTTGTTGGCATTGTAACTTTGTCTTAATTTTTCTAATTGAGCCCTAGCAGGTGGATTATTTGATAAATATCGGGAAATAATCCAACCAGTTGAGCCTTCAAATTTAACTTGGGTCCAGCCGTCTTCTGTTGCTTGTAAAATTGACAATTTAGAGCCTGATGGCAATGAACGAACAATGTTATCGTCAAAGGTTTTTTCAGATCTCATTGGAATATCCACTTCATCAGTAATATAAACAAATGACTGCGCACTAGCAAGCGTACTTGTTAGCAATAGGGCGATTGTCAGATGTTTTAGTCGCATAGCTATAGGCTCGATATTTTATCTAATTGTGCGTTTAAATCAGCAATTGCATTTAGTGTACTGGCCAATCTTTCGCGTTCAACATTAACAATGGCCTCTGGCGCACCAGAGACAAATTTTTCATTATTTAGCTTACCTTCAAATTGCATCTTTTGTTTGTCTAATTTTTCAATTTCCTTGCTTAGACGTGCAATTTCTTGATCTTTATCGATTAAGCCGGCTAGAGGGATAAGAATTTTCATCTCACCGACAAGTGCCATTGCCGATTCAGGCGCTTCCTCACTAGGCGCTAATTTGTTAATCTCTTGCATTTTGGCCAGTGCGCTCAAAATATTAGCATTATTGTTCAGATGAAGTTCATCTGATTCATTGAAATTCTGCACAAAACACGATAAAGGCTTAGAAGGCGGAATGTTCATTTCACCACGGATTTTTCGAATACCCAAAATAAAAGTTTGCAGCCAAATGATTTCAGCTTCTGATTCAGTTGAAACTAGATTTTCATCAACTTGTGGATAAGACTGGGTCATTAAGCTGGTGTTATCGTTGCCGGTAATGGTGTTGCACTGCTCAAAGATCTCTTCAGTAATAAATGGAATAATAGGGTGTAGCAGGGTGGTTATTTCATTTAAAACTTTAATGAGTGTTGCTTGTGTTCCAGCCTTGGTGACCTCATCTTGTAGTAATGGCTTTGATAATTCCAAGTACCAGTCGCAGTAGTCATGCCAAACAAATTCATACAACTCTTGACTCATTAAATCAAGGCGATAATCTTTTAGGTGTTTTTCAACGTTTTTCTTGGTGTTTTGTAGGCGTGATAAAATCCACTGATCGGCGGTTGATAAATCAGCCTTTGGATCAATACTTTCACCTTCTAGTTTCATTAATACAAAGCGAGAGGCGTTCCATAGCTTGTTACAAAAGTTTCGATAACCCTCAACACGTTTTAAATCAAATTTAATGTCGCGACCAAAAGAGGCTAGGGCGGCAAAGGTAAATCTAAGTGCATCTGTACCAAAGGCAGGAATGCCATCAGCAAACTCCTGCTGGGTTTGTTTTTTGATTTTTTTAGCCATTTTTGGCTGCATCATGCCTTGGGTTCTTTTCTCTAGTAAATCTTCTAAAGAGATGCCATCAATTAGATCAATTGGATCTAAGACATTACCTTTGGATTTAGACATTTTTTGTCCTTGTCCATCGCGAATCAGCCCAGTAATATAGATGTCTTTAAATGGTACGTCGCCAGCAAATTTTAGGCCAAACATAATCATTCTAGCAACCCAGAAGAAAATAATGTCAAAACCAGTGACTAAGACATCAGTTGGGTAAAAGCGAGATAAATCTTGTGTTTTTTCAGGCCAGCCCAAAGTTGAGAATGGCCATAAAGCAGAAGAGAACCAAGTGTCCAGCACGTCATTATCTTGAGTTAATTTAACGCCTTCACCAGCTTGTGCTTGTGCCTCTGCTTCAGAGTTAGCAACAAAGATATTACCTTGTTCGTCATACCAAGCAGGAATTCGATGACCCCACCAAATTTGACGAGAAATACACCAATCTTGAATGTTATCCATCCAGTTAAAGTAGGTTTTATTCCAATTTTCAGGAATAAAGCGAATATCGCCATTTTTAACCGCATCAATTGCAGGTTCAGCAAGGGGTGCAATTTTTACAAACCATTGGTCAGTCATGTATGGTTCAATCACAGCATTGGTTCGATCACCACGTGGCACCATAAGCTTGTGTGGCTCAATCTTTTCTAGCAGGTTTAGTTCGTCAAGATCTTTAATCATCTGCTTACGCGCATCAAATCGATCCATGCCTGTATAAGCACTGTTAACCGTATCATTAATCTTGGCATCATCGGTTAGAATATTGATGATATCTAAATTATGACGCTGACCCATTTCATAGTCGTTAAAGTCATGAGCTGGGGTGATTTTTACACAACCGGTACCAAACTCCATGTCAACGTAATCATCAGCAATAATGGTTATTTTTCGGTCAGTGAGTGGCAGATCAATGGTTTTGCCGATTAAGTGTGTGTAGCGCTCATCCTCTGGATGTACAGCTACTGCACTATCACCAAGCATAGTTTCAGGGCGTGTTGTCGCAACGACCATCACTTCATCGGTGCCAGTAATAGGGTAGCGCATATGCCACAACGAGCCTTGTTCTTCAGTGCTAATGACTTCAAGATCAGATACTGCAGTATGTAAAACAGGGTCCCAATTAACCAGACGCTTGCCACGATAAATCAAACCTTCTTCGTGAAGCTGTACAAATACTTTATTAACCGCAGCTGACAAGCCTTCATCCATGGTGAAGCGCTCTTTCTCCCAGTCAACAGATGAACCAAGTCTGCGCATTTGCGAGGTAATGGTGCCGCCAGATTGTTCTTTCCAATCCCAAATTTTTTCAATAAATTTTTCACGACCCACATCGTGACGCGTGATATCTTGAGCAGCTAATTGGCGCTCAACCACCATTTGTGTTGCAATACCCGCATGATCCGTACCAGGCTGCCAAAGCGTTTGATCGCCCTTGCCACGATGGTAACGGGTAAGAACGTCCATGATAGTATGTTGAAAGGCATGCCCCATGTGTAATGAGCCAGTCACATTTGGCGGCGGCAGCATAATAGAGTAGGCGTTCTCGCTGGTAGAATTTGCATCAGACGAGAATAGGTTTTTATCTTCCCAAAGGGCGCGATATTTCGCTTCAATTTGTTCAGGATTGTAGGTTTTTTCCATTAACTTATAAAGATGGATTAAACTTCGCAATTATACTATAAAGGGATTGAAAAATTGGCTAATAAAACCTGGGTGGTGTATTTGCTAAAATGCGCTAATAACTCGCTATATTGTGGAATTACCAATAACCTAACTAGACGTTTACGTCAGCATAATGGAGAGATTCAAGGTGGTGCAAAATATACACGCGCCAATGCACCGTGTGAGTTGGTTTATCAAGAAGCTGCCAAAGATAGATCTTGTGCTACCAAACGTGAATACGAGATTAAAAAAATGGATAAAAACACCAAATTATTATTAATCAAATCAGTATGAACAATTATCAAAAAATTTCTTGCGAAGATCACAGTATCTATGAGTTAGTTATTATGCGCGGCTATTCCATGCAAGTTGAAATTGATGGCAAGGTGATTAGGATTAAGCCTACTGATATCTCAACCAAGAATGGTGCTGAGTTTCTAACTTTTATTGATGAAGATAGTAAGATTCAAGAAATTAGAGCCGATCTGATTAGTATGCAAAAATAACTATGGTTGATTTTTTAGGCTAGAGAATGAGTTTCGTGACTTTTGCGTCTATTAATTTAATCGATGTAATTAAAAATATGCAATAGATTAGTTTTTCTTGAATAAAAAATAGTTAAAGTGCTGCACACTACCATTTGGATGCAGGTGCACTTCTGATTGAGTTTGTAATAAGTTGAATCGATCTCCCAAAAGTTGAGTAATTTTTTTGACGTCGTATTGCACAATGTCTAATTCTGAGCATTGTGTTGG
>JAHZJR010000029.1 GCA_022600805.1 Pseudomonadota bacterium | reverse complement strand
TCATATTTTTGCATTAGGTGATGCAACTGGTCGAGCACCACTCACGCCTGTAGCGATTGCCGCTGGCAGAAGATTATCTGATCGACTATATAACAACATGACAGATCGTCATCTTAATTACGACAATATTGCCACTGTGGTTTTTTCTCACCCACCAATTGGCACCATTGGTCTTACCGAAGAGGAGGCTAATGAAAAATTTGACCAAGTTAAGATTTATAAATCTGAATTTACACCAATGGCGGACGCTCTGCTCGATCACAAAACCACCACCGCTTTAAAGCTTGTTTGCGAGGGAGATGATGAAAAGGTTGTGGGTTGTCATATCATGGGTCATGGCGCAGATGAAATGCTACAAGGCTTCGCAGTGGCAATCAAAATGGGTGCGACTAAAAAACAGTTAGACGATACAGTAGCGATTCATCCATCGAGTGCCGAAGAGCTAGTCACTATGCGTTAAGCTTCGTCTTTTTCTCTAATACAGTGTTGCACTAACTCCTCACTCAGTCATATAGCTTTCATCTATATCCCATCGTTCGTCCTGTCGTGCGCCTTGTATTAGAGAAAAATACTCGCTTAATAAAAAAATGTTGCGCAATTAACGGCGATTTAATTTTCGCCACTTATACGGCCGAATTGGTGGGGTGTAAAATCCCCAAAATCCGAGCTTTTCTGCCTTGGCAGATTCCTCTTCTAGATGATAAACATCTTTATACGAATACGCCATACCCGACTCAACCATAAGTCTTCCAATATCGACATCACCCTTATACACTCGAACCAAAATACGCTGATAGTGATCCACACCTATAGGGTGGATATTAAGTTTTCCTGGAAGATTTTTTAGCAGTCTTTGCAAATAGCGTTTTGATAATTGACCGCAATCAATCACATGAGCAGCACTTTTACGGCATTTTTGTTTAATTTCAGGTGTATCTATACCAGCAATTCGCATCTGTAAACTTACACTATCGCCATCAACAACATAAATCGAACGCTCGCTGTTGATTGGGAAATTCTCCACATTTGAGCAAACACTGAATGGCAACAATAAGCCAAATATAAATAATTTCATCTATTGTAGTAGTAGCGGTAAAATTAAATCATTTTAGCTGAATAATATCGCACACTATGGATGCATTGAAGCAAGTTAAATTTGATGGTCAAGGACTAATTCCAGCCATTGCGCAGGATTATCAAACAGGTGAAATTTTAATGTTTGCCTGGATGAATCAAGAGGCGCTATCATTAACCATTGAAAAACAACAAGCTGTTTATTACTCACGCTCTAGAAAAAAACTCTGGTTTAAAGGTGAAGAGTCTGGTCATAGCCAAATTGTTAAAGAGATTTATAGTGATTGCGACCAAGATGTCATTCTGCTTAAAATTGAACAAATTGGCGGCATTGCTTGTCACACTGGTCGTGCCTCTTGCTTTTTTCAAAAGTTAGACAAGGACAACTGGCTAACGATGACCGATGTAATTAAAGACCCAAAGGATATATATGAATGATATTTTCAAGCAATTAGAGGCAATTCTAGAAGATCGAAAAAGTGCTAATTCAGATAACTCTTATGTATCATCGTTATATCAAAAAGGTACAGATGAAATACTTAAAAAAATTGGCGAAGAGTCAGCAGAAGTCATTATGGCTGCCAAAGACGGAGTTAGCAGTAAAATTATCTACGAAGTAGCGGATTTATGGTTTCATACATTGGTATTACTACGACACAAAGACATAGAAGTCGATAAAATAGAACAAGAATTATCAAGACGCTTTGGCTTGTCAGGGTTAGAAGAAAAAGCCAATCGAAATAAATAAACACAGGAGAGAATTATGATGCCAGGACCTTTTGAACTCATTATTATTTTAGTAATTGTATTACTATTATTTGGCGGAAAGCGACTTAAGAACATCGGTGGTGACTTAGGTGGCGCAATTAAAGGCTTTAAAAAGTCAATGAAAGAAGGCGAGAATGACAAACTTGATGATAAGGAAGATATTATCGAAGCCAAAGTTGTTGCTGAAGACAAAGAAAAAAAATAAAACACCACTATGTTTGACGTTGGATTCTGGGAATTTGCTTTAATAGGTGTTATCACTCTTATTATTGTAGGTCCAGAGCGCATGCCTGGCATTGCCAGAACGGCCGGTAAATACGCCGGAAAAGCCAAACGTTTTATTGCCAAAATTCAAGATGATGTTGGTGAAGAGCTAGAAGTTGAAAAACTTAAAGGGCAGCTCAATGCGATGGATAAAGACGCCAATATTGTTGAAATTTTTGATGAAACCAAACAGGCTATTAGTGACATCAAAACGGATGTTAACAAGACCAAATCATGACCTCTAAAGAAATGACTTTTGTTCAACATTTGGTTGAGCTGCGTGATATTCTATTACGCTCTGTTATCGCCATATTGGTCATCTTTATCAGCTTGTTTCCTTTTGCTAACGAGGTGTATAGCTTTATTGCTGCGCCAATTATTAGCGTTCTACCCCAAGGCAGCAATATCATTGCGATTGGCGTTATCTCACCTTTTTTGACGCCACTTAAAATGGCACTGATTATGGCGGTTTATATTGCCATGCCTTATTTGCTGTATCAAGTTTGGAAATTTATCGCACCAGCACTTTATAAGCATGAAAAGCAAATGATTGTGCCTTTAGTTATTTCTTCAACCCTATTGTTTTACGCCGGCCTATTGTTTTCTTTTTATATAGTTTTTCCAGTTATTTTTGGATTTCTTTCCAGTATTGGCCCTAGTATTGTTGACTTTACACCTGACATTCAATACTACCTTGACTTTGTACTCAAGGTTTCTTTTGCGTTTGGTGTAGCTTTCGAAGTGCCTGTTGCCACAATTCTACTACTGATGTTTGGCGCAACAACCATTGAAAACTTAAAGAAGAATCGACCTTACGTGGTTATTGGTGCATTCATATTAGGCATGTTACTAACCCCACCTGATATTATTTCACAAACTTTAATCGCCATCCCTATGTGGTTGCTGTTTGAAGCAGGATTGATATTCTCCCCTCTATTTTTACGTAAAGAAGCCGACTCCGAATCAGACGATAACGACCCTGACAATACACCAAACCAGCCGTCAAACACACAGTCTACCTCTGCAGAAGAAGAGGAAGAAGAGGACTGGGATGATGATGAATTTGATGCTGAAATGGACAAGATCGACAAAGAGTTTCAAAAAATGGATGAAGAGCACGCTGAAGATCTAAAAAAAGATACTTGATTTAATTATTCTAGTAGTTCAAAAGCGTTAATAACACTCTCGGCAACATCAACGATACGCTTATTTTTATCCATCGCCATTTTTCGCAGTGATTGATAAGCGTCGTCTTCATTAATGTCTTTATGCTGCATCAACAAACCTTTAGCTTTTTCAACAGCTTTTCGCTCTGACAGCTGATTACGAGTTGCATCGAGCTCATCCTTAAGCGCTTGAAATTCTCTAAATCTAGCCATAGCAACATCAATAATAGGCTGAACACGGTTCTCTTCAAGTCCATCCACAATATAGGCATTAACCCCTGATTTAATCGCTGAGCTGGCCATTTCAGAGCTTGATTCCTCTGCAAACATGACGATAGGCTTGGGCTTGGTTTTATTAACATCAGTCAGATTTGCAAACACCTCCTGATCAGGAATATCGGCGTTGACAATGACAACATCGGCATGAGTCATTTCATTACTATCTTGCAATTGAGCGCTACTTGCCATGCGGCAAATAACTTCATGACCTTTGTCTTGTAAGGCTCTACGCAACATGGCAGAGCGTCCAGAGTTCTCATCCACTAGGATGATCTTAAGTGCTGTATTCATAGGAGAGATATTTTGCCTTACGAAGTCATGCAAGACTTAAAAATTGCTCTATGTACATCGCCAATACTCACAATGCCAACCAATTTTCCTTGTTGAGTGACAGGAATTCTTCGATATTTTTTAAGCCACATAGTGCTTGCCGCTTTTAAACAAGGCATATCAAGATCAATACTATCCACCCCATGAGTCATGATTTCACTAATTTTGACATTCATTGTCTCTTTATAATTAGTTTCCATATTTTCAAAATCAAAGTGGGTGTCGCTCATAACATCTTCCAACTTAGGAAACATGTGCTGCAAAATATCTTTTTCAGAAATAATTCCAACTAAGTTATTCTCAGCATCGACAACTGGAGCACCACTAATATGATCCATAATCATCATTAGTGCAATATCTTTAACAGGCTGCTCAGCAGTTACTGTTTTTACATTGGTTGACATAATATTTTGAACAATCATATTTTCTCCATTTTTGTTAAATGCTAGTTTCCCTATTCTACATAATTTTTTTTAACTACTAAGGGATTTATACCAAAAAACCCCCGCAAGAAGCGGGGGTAAAAATTGTTTTAAAATTTTTATCAGGGAGTTTTTATAACCCTCCTTTGTGGAGAATTACTTTGTAAACTCTGGGTAAGCTTCCAAGCCACACTCAGAAATATCAGCGCCTGCATATTCTTCTTCTTCGGAGATTCTAACACCCATAATTGCCTTAAGTGCCAACCATAATATTAACGATGTGCCAAATACCCAAACAAAGATTGTACCTGCACCCGCTAACTGACCTGTGAATGATACGCCTGAGTTAGTTAATGGCACTGCCAATAGGCCCCATAAACCAACTACACCGTGTACAGATATTGCACCCACTGGATCATCAATTTTAAATACTTTGTCTAACGTTGAAATTGAGAATACAACCAAAATACCACCAACAGCACCAATTAATGTTGCTTCTAGAGCAGTTGGTGTATCAGGGCCAGCAGTAATCGCCACAAGACCAGCTAATGCGCCATTCAGTGCCATAGTAAGATCTGCCTTACCCCATAGTAATTTGACCAACAATAAAGCTGCAATTACACCGCCAGCTGCTGCTGCATTAGTATTTAAAAAGACCATAGCCACTGCATTAGCACTTTCTTTACTAGCCATCGCCAAAACTGAGCCACCATTAAAACCAAACCAACCCATCCACAAGATAAATGTACCTAGTGTTGCCAACGGCATATTTGCACCAGGAATCGCATTTGATGAGCCATCTTTATTGTATTTACCCTTACGAGCGCCTAATACCATAACACCAGCTAGTGCTGCTGCTGCACCAGCCATATGTACAATACCCGAACCAGCAAAGTCGGAGAATCCTAAGTCGCCTAATACAAACAAGCCAAATACCGATTCACCATTCCATGTCCATGCACCTTCCATTGGGTAAATAACACCGGTAAAAACAACTGCAAACGCAAAAAAAGCAAATAATTTCATGCGTTCAGCCACTGCGCCTGAAACAATACTCATTGCGGTTGCAACAAACACCACTTGGAAGAAGAAATCTGACGGTGCTGCGTAAGTTGCATCCTTAGCCACCGTCTCAATACCTTCAAGCATAACGCCACCGCCATACATAATGTCGTAGCCGTAAACCATGTAGGTTGTACAAGCAATAGCAAATAAACCAATATTTTTAGTTAAAATTTCTGCCGTATTCTTACTACGAACCAATCCTGCTTCTAGCATTGAAAAGCCCGCTGCCATCCACATAACCAAAGCACCCATTACCAAAAAGTAAAAAGTGTCAATGGCGAATTGCATTTCTAAAATTGTATTTTCCATGTTGCCTCCTTTATAGCGCTACAGAACCAGTCTCGCCCGTACGAATACGAACCACTTGTTCTAGCGAAGTAATAAATATTTTTCCATCACCGATCTTGCCACCTTCAGATTTAGCCGCCAAACTGATCGCTTCAACAACCTCGTCAACTTGATCTGCTGAAATAGCAATCTCTAGCTTAACTTTAGGCAAAAAATCTACTGTATATTCCGCCCCTCTGTATAACTCTGTATGGCCTTTTTGACGGCCAAACCCTTTTACTTCTGTTGCTGTAATGCCTGAAACGCCAATCTCTGAGAGTGCCTCTCTAACTTCATCAAGCTTAAAAGGCTTGATGATTGCTGTTATTATTTTCATCGTCTTTTTTCCATTTTCATTAAACCAAAAAAAACCAGTTATCTCGATTTGCATCTAATGCAAATAAAGATAACTGGCTTCAATACCATTTTGTACACAACTCCCTCATGAAATCGTGCAAAAAAAAACGCTTATTTAAGTCCTTAAGAAAGAACCTAAATAAACGTCGATGTTCGAAGTTAACTTCCCGCCTTTGGGAAACAACTGTTGCGAATTATAACTGCATTAACAAAATAAAGCAAATAGTTTTTTAAAAGTCAAACGCATCTAGGCGTAATTATCATCAAAATTATCCAAAAAGTCATCGATGGCTAAATAGTGATTACCATCGCATGAAAAGCTTAGCCCTACCGTGCCATTCATAATATTTAAGCTGCCTGTTTTTAAATACAAATGCTCATCCATAAAGCGCATATATTTAAATTTATCAAACACTTCCTTCACTTGATTTTTTGACACTTTAGCGTTTTTTGGGTAGGTTTTTTGTGGATATAAAAGGCAAATATTCGGACTAGTAATTTCATCTAATACGTGCACATGATAGTTGTAAGGGTTGTTAAACTCCCAAATAGTAGCTCTTGAAGAAGCGTAATGCAGTTTTAGATGAAACACTCCCAATTCACATAAAAGCTCAACAGCTATACTATGCACCGTATCAATTGACTGATCCATAGCAGATGAAAACCGACTTTGATTAAATAAATTTGAGCGAATTTCCGGATCCCCCTTTATTTGCCTCCAGTCTTCCAAATTAAAATCTTGTTTAGGTAGTGGCAGCTGCTCCAGATCCAGATCAAATACTAGCATACCGACCACCTCGCTCTTGTGACAAATGGTATGCACCATACTTATACACGGTTTAAGTGTTGCACTAGAAATATACGCATCAGAAATATAAATAGGGTGGTCGTTATCAATAGCATTAAAAAATGGCCTAGCAGATAGATCTTGCCCTCGAAATTCGTCATCAACACCTTGACGAGTGATATTAGCACTCAACTGAACCCCTAAGTTGTCAATCACATAAACTAGATTAGCATATTGATGATGACGCATATAAGAATACAGAAGTTTATTTAGCTTTTTAAGACTTGGTGTACCTTTTAAATAGCCATCGCATGCTTGTGCGAGCTTCATCAGCCCTTCACCTAGCTGATCCGTTAAAAATTCTTTTTGCTGGTCAATAAGTTCTGATATCTGCACACATTACTCCACTGAAACAATCTTCATATAACTTTCTTCTGTCAAGATTTTAACGCCAAATTTTTCAGCGCTTTCAATTTTTTTCGCCCCCACCTGCTCGCCAATCACCAAATAATCAGTTTTCGCACTCACACTTGCCATCACTTTAATACCAAGAAGCTTGGCTTGCTTTTTCATTACCTCTCTAGAACCGTTCATTTTTCCAGTAAAGACAATTTTTTTATCACTGAACGGATGCATGGCTAAAGATAGCTCTTTTGTCAACGGTGTTTTTTCCAAGTTAAATTGATAATTTTTCAATAAATCAAATTCTGATTTAATGGCTGACAAGCCTGACACCATCATCTTTGCAGTCAATTCAGCAAAACCATTAATAGCAGAAATTTCAGACAAATCCAAATCAAAAATTTCTGTTAAAGCATAAGATTTCAACAGATTTTCACAATTACCTGTACCCATTCTAGCAACACCAAAAGCGGCTAGAAATCGCCAATCCTCTATCTGTTCAGTATGAGATCTATTCAGTTGCTGAATGAGATTTTCACTGGTTTTATCGCCAAAACCCATCATCATTAATGCATGATGATCTAATTGATAAATTTGAGAAATTTTGCGAATGCCATGCTCATATAACTTTTCAATAGTCGCAACGCCAAACCCGTCATTATTCGCTAAAATTTTGAAAAAATACTCCATTTTGCCAATCACTTGCGCAGGACACTCGTCATGATTAACACACATCAGAAAATCGGCCTCCCACTGTAATGCCGTTCCACAGCTTGGACAATTGGTAGGAATATTTACAGGAGCAGATTGCAACACTTGGTTAATTTTAGGAATAACCAATCCTGAGCGTGTCAGCTCAATCACACTGCCTACTCCCAAACCCTGTTCTTTTACCAAACCGTAATGATGACCACTGGCACGTACAATAGTTGCACCACTAAGCAAAGTAGGCTCTAGTTCTGCAACTGGCGTTATTTTGCCTGTACGTCCCACTTGTGGTGTAACAGCCAACACCTTGACCTGGGCTTTATCTTTATTTTCTTTAAAAGCAATCTGCCAACGATGAAATTTTCTATTAGCACCCATATGCGCTTTTAAAACTTCATTGGTCACTTCAAACACCACACCATCAACATCAAAATCTACCATGGCTAGCACTTCAGCGACAATCATCTCAAACCGCTCAATCAGTTCACCAATCTCACCTTGCCAAGTAGGCAGTTGTACAAAGGGCACAAATAAAGCCGCCTTATCATTAATGGCTTGCTGCGCTTTTTCGTCCAGTGCTTTTTCTTTAATGAGGCTAGCTTGAAAATTACGCGGATATTCAAAACTATCTGCCAAGTGCGCTTGAAAATAGCTTTGCTTGATGACAATTTCACCGGCCCCTTGTCCACGGCCAGAATCATTATAGACCTGAAGTCCGCGAGCAAATACTCTAGAAATGTCGCTGCCTTTTTTGCCGTCGCCACGTGTATACAAACGAGCTCCGTCATCAAAGCCTGCAAAACCATCAAGCTTAGGTGTAGCTTTGATTTGAATAGTTTGGAGATTAAAGTCAATCTCCTGCGCGGACTTCTCTATACGTTCAATCCATTTTTGAATTTCCTGCCAAGAGTAAGCTTTGTCTGTTGAAAGCATTACCTCAGGCAGTAGAACCTTCTCTTCAGAAAATCCCCGACCTTCTGGCTCGACCGATTGCAATAATGAATGCTCTGGCAGTCTTCTTTTTAAGGCAGGTAAATAGACAAAATCATAGTCTTGATCGGTAATTATCGGACTTCCGTCGCGATAAGCAGCATTCGCCGCCTCACAAAAATATGCCAAATCTTGATCAGACAAATCATCCACCAAAACTTCTTGGCGAACAATCTGATCAATAATCTGCTGTGACAAAGTCACCTGAGCCTTAATCAGAACTGCTTGGCAATACTTCCCAAGAATTCATAGCTAAAGTCAATGGTTGCTTGTTCATTCTCTTCAGAAAGATCATTGAAGTAAACCTCTGTTTTACTTGTGTCAATTTGCTTAACGATAATTTGGAAAGATTTTTTAATGGCATCGTCACCAAACATGCGCGAGAATATACCTTGATCTTCAGTTCTGGCGACATTGATATAAAAACTACCTTCTTTCACATCTTTATCTTCAACGTCCACATTTAGTTGATCAAGCGCCCAACCTACATTATCCCAAGTGTCATATTGGCCCAATGAGAAAGCCAGCTTAGCATAGCCACCGACGCCTTTTTCTACTGCAACACTTAATGTCTGCTCTTCTTTAGCTTGTATGATTTTCTCTCTTGCTACAGCGTGATCACTGCCTAAGAACGTCATTAAGCGGTAAAGCATTTCTGTTTCTAACGCCTGATCTTTTGGACGCGATTGCCAAATCGTATTTTCATCATCGCTGCCCGCTTTAGTTAGCACTTCTTCCATCGATGTTAAAGACAAATAAACAGCCGATTTTGTACCTTCGGCAAGTGGTTCGATGCGAATGCGGTATTTATCAACAATTGGCAATGCGTAGCGCGCTGCAATGGCTTTTTTCAACATAGAGCGAATTACACCCAAAGATCGATCTGGAATCTCAGGATGATTTTCTAAAAAATCTGTCTCCATCATGCCAATTTTTTTGTTGGTTTTTTTAATCGCAAAACCATGTGACTTAAAGAAGCTCTTAGACAAACCCCAAGCTGCTTCTGGGGTTTTATCTACCACTAGCCAACGACGCTCACCTGAGCGTTTCACCTCAACATTCGAAGGGGTTCTTAAAATACTATCCGCCTCTTTAATGGCCTCATCTTTTTTAGAAAAACTAATCGTATCTTCTTGAACATTAGAAACATAGTTTTCCAACTTAAAGGAGTTTTGTGCACTAGGTTTAGTCAAATCTGGTGGAATTTCTAAAGAGGTAACGGTTTTGTTAGAATAATATTTAATATCTCTCTCACCCAAACTTGGCGCCTGCTCTTGGGCTTTTTCTTCAAAAGAAAAACACCCGACTAAAGATAAAGATACTAGCGCTGTTAATGATATTTTAATCATACTATATAACCCCCAAATTAGATAAATCCTGCTCTAGCGTTACTCGCGCTTGTGCTGATAATTTTGTTAACGGCAAGCGAATTCCGCTGCCACATTTGCCCATTTTATGCATTGCCCATTTTACCGGTATTGGATTTGACTCGATAAATAAGCTTTGATGTAAATTTTCAAGTGGCTGGTTAATCGATACAGCTGCCGCTTTATCATCTTCAAATGCTGCTTGATAAGCCTGAGATAAAGCCTCTGGAACAACATTTGCACTAACAGAAATACCGCCATGACCACCCATTAAGATAAACTCAATCGCTGTGGCATCATCGCCACTATAAAGCAAAAAATCTTCTGGACATTGATCAATCAAAGCCTGCGCAACTTTTAGATCACCAGTGGCATCCTTGAGGCCAATAATGTTTGAAATTTTTGACAATCTAACAACCGTTTCTGGCAATAAATCAACAGCCGTTCTACCTGGCACATTGTACAAAATTTGATCGATATCAACCGACTCGGCAATCAACTTATAGTGCTGATACAACCCCTCTTGAGTTGGCTTGTTGTAATACGGCGTTACTAGCAAGCAAGCATCTGCACCAATGTCTTTGGCAGCCGTCGTTAGCTCAATTGCTTCAGAAGTTGAATTTGCTCCCGTACCCGCAATAACAGGAATACGAGAATTCGCCAACTCAACCGTTCTACGCATGACTTCAATATGCTCATGCTGATCAAGTGTGGCGCTTTCACCCGTAGTGCCCATGGAAATAATCCCGCTCGTACCTGAGGCGACATGAAAATCCACCAAAGATTCAAGTGCTGCATAATCCACCGATCCATCATCAAGCATCGGGGTGATCAAGGCTACCATTGAGCCAGTTAAAGGGTGTTTAAGTCGCATTACAATAAACCATAAAATATTGCTATGATTATATACGAATTGCTTTTGCTGGATATAAAAAAACCCAGCTGAAGCCAGGTCTGAATTATCAATTTAAAAAAGTACTATAAAATTTACAATTTAAGCTTGTGTAAAATTCAGTATTTTAATTATTAGTGGCAATTCTTGTTAATTCTATCACTATATCTTGCTAATTGATTTTTTCATATTGAGCCAACGCCCAATAAACTCATTTTTCATTTTAAGTCCAGTATTAGCAAAGCGCTTGATGCTGATAAACCTTATTTATTAACTTTAAGAAATTTCGAAAATAATTAAAATGACGAATTTTTAGCCAAAAAAAACCCGCTAAAACAAAGTTTTAACGGGTTTTAATTAAACAAGTCTTAACTTACAAATCATAACCTCTTTCTTCATGAGAAATGATATCCAAGCCTTGTTGCTCTTCTTCGGCACTGACCCTTAAGCCGGTAATCATATCAACTATCTTTAGAATGATATAAGTGGCCACTGCCGTATAAACAAAGGTTGAGACCACGCCAATCAGCTGAACATTTACCTGTGAGGCGATTGTCATGCCTTCTGCCAAACCCTGGCCAGAGAAAATACCCAACTGGTCTGAGGCAAAAACACCAGCTAGAATCGTACCCAAAATACCGCCCACACCATGCACAGGGAAAACATCTAATGAATCATCAATTTTCCATTTTTGCTTGATCAAAATAACGGCGTTAAAACAAACAATACCCGCGGTAACACCAATCACTAACGCGCCTGCTGGGCCGACAAAACCAGAAGCTGGGGTGATGGTACCCAAACCTGCAATCAAACCTGTGACTGTTCCTAGTGCGGTTGGTTTGCCAAATTTAACCCACTCATAAAACATCCAAGTGATAGCGCCCGCTGCTGCTGAAATATGTGTTACTAGCATCGCCATAGCTGCATCGCCATTAGCTGCTAGCGCAGAGCCGCCATTAAAGCCAAACCAGCCAACCCACAGCATGCCTGCACCGGTAATGGTCATGGTCATATTGTGTGGCGGCATTGGCTTATTAGGAAAGCCATTACGCGGACCGATAACAATGGCTGCCACTAAAGCGGCCACACCTGCGGTAATATGCACAACCGTGCCTCCCGCAAAGTCTAATAGCCCCATCTCACCGAGCCAGCCGCCACCCCATACCCAGTGGGTAATTGGTGCGTAAACTACAATTAGCCAAATCGCACTAAACAGCACAACTGCTGAAAACTTCATTCTCTCAGCGAAACCGCCCACAATCAATGCTGGTGTGATAATAGCAAAGGTCATTTGAAAAAGTACAAACAAGCTTTCAGGAATGTCGCCACTCAACGAACCTTCTAACACGCCTGCTAGCATGAATTTTGATAAACTACCAAAATAGGCATTGCCATCAGCAAAAGCGATACTGTAGCCTACAATCAACCAAAGCACCGATACAATACCGGCAATGGCAAAACATTGCATTAAAACTGACAGAATATTTTTACTGCGAACTAGTCCGCCATAAAACAGCGCCAAGCCTGGTAAAGTCATAAATAAAACCAGTGCTGTTGAGGTTAAAATCCAAGAGGTGTTAGCACCGTCCAAACCTTCTGCGAACGCAACCATTGGCATCAAAGCCAATAAACTTAATATTTTTTTCATGTTTTTTACTCCTTAAAGTGCGTCTTGATCAGTTTCGCCAGTGCGAATACGAACCACTTTATCTAAATTAGAAACAAAGATTTTTCCATCGCCCACTTTGCCTGAATTGGCAACATTGCTAATGGTTTCAATAACCACATCCAATTGGGAAGTGGATATTGCCATTTCTAATTTAATTTTTGGTAAAAAATCAACTTGATATTCGGCGCCACGATATAACTCAGTGTGCCCTTTTTGACGGCCAAAGCCTTTAACCTCAGTGACCGTAATGCCAGATACGCCCACTTCTGAAAGTGCTTCTCTAACATCGTCTAATTTGTGCGGTCGTAAAATTGCCGTTACAAATTTCATACTTCTCTCCTTTGATAATTACAAATAAAATATTTGTAAATAGAAATAAAACCCCTCATGGGCAACTTGTCAGCAACACTGCTTGTTTTTAAGACTCTACGCCATTGTAGAATAACTGATACATTATAATTTTTTTTGAAAAAAAAGCAAATAAAGGCTATTTTTTGATTAGATCTTGACGCTTTTTTTGAGTATTTTTAAAGGCTTGGTCTGCACGCCATGCATCAATATTAGCTTGATGACCACTCAGCAGGACTTCTGGTACTTGCTGGTCATCAATAACCTCTGGACGTGTGTAATGTGGATAGTCAAGCAGATCATTAGTAAAAGAGTCATTTAACGAGTTTGCATTACCCAACACGCCTGGTAGTTGACGACTGACACTATCGATTAGCACCATGGCAGCCAACTCACCACCACTAATCACATAATCACCAATCGATATTTCCATATCGACATCGTGTTCAATCACGCGTTCATCAATCCCTTCATAGCGCCCACATAGCAAGGTGACAGATTCAAGTTGAGAGATTTCATGCGCTAGTTGATGAGTCAATGGTTGACCTTGGGGTGATAAATAAACAACCTTGGTATTTGGATTTTTTTGTTTGATTTGGCTAATACAACTACGAATAGGCTTGACTTGCATAACCATACCAGCGCCGCCACCATAAGGTTTGTCATCAACGTTTCGATATTTGTTATCCGTAAAATCTCTAAGCTGCCAGGTTTGTATTTCTAGTAATGATTTTTTAAGACCTCGTGCAACCACACCCTCATCTTTAATGGCTGAAAACATATCTGGAAATAAAGTGATAACATCAAAGCGCATCATCCTAGGTTAGAATATTTTTAAGAATATGGTAATAAATATCGCTCAAATCGTCTAGATCTTGAACAGAAACACACTCATTCACTTGATGAATGGTTGCATTTATAGGGCCTAACTCTACTACTTGAGCATTAAGAATTGGTGCGATAAAACGCCCATCAGAGGTACCGCCTGAAGTGGATAGCTCGGTATCAATACCCGTTACTTTTTTAATCGCATCAACACAGCCACTCACCAATTCGCCTTTAGGGGTTAAAAACGGATAGCCCGAATGATTCCAATCGATTCTATATTCAAGGCTATGCTTATCTAAAATATCGCACACTCTTTTTTGCAAGCCTTCATGGGTTGATTCAGTTGAATAGCGAAAATTAAAAACAACTTCTATCTCACCTGGAATAACATTTGTTACGCCTGTGCCAGAGTGTATATTTGACACCTGAAAACTGGTGGCTGGAAAATACTCATTACCCGCATCCCAGCGCTCTTCACATAGCTCATTAAGCGCTGGAACTGCTAAATGAATAGGATTATTAGCTAAGTGAGGATAAGCAATGTGGCCTTGCTTACCAATAATCGTTAGCGTACCATTCAGTGAACCTCGGCGTCCATTTTTAATAATATCACCCAACATGTTGGTTGCTGATGGCTCGCCCACTAAACAATAATCAACATTTTGACCAATCGCATTTAGATGCTCACAAACTTTAACCGTGCCATCAACTGCTGGGCCTTCTTCATCCGAGGTAATTAAATAGCCGATCGTACCTTTATGATCTGGATAATCTCTAACAAAGCGCTCACTAGCATCTAGCATAGCAGCGAGTGAACCTTTCATATCAGCCGCACCTCGACCATGTAACATGCCGTCTTTTATTTGTGCAGAAAAGGGATCTAAGTCCCATTTTGAATCATCGCCTACTGGCACAACATCAGTGTGTCCAGCGAATACAAACACTGGCGAGCCTTTGCCATGCTCAGCCCAAAAATTATCCACCTCACCAAATTTAAGATCACTAATCTCAAAATTTGAACATTTTAAATGATCTGTCATCAACGCCTGACACCCTTTGTCATTAGGGGTTACTGAATCAATTCTTATTAAGGCTTGAGCCAGTTCTATCGTTTTACTCATAGGTTTAGTCTAGTTTTAAAGTCACAATTGGATTGTCGGCAATACGAACCACTTCACTCACAACTTGTAAATCATCTGCTTGCTTCATAGCACTACCTGTTGTGCTAATCCGCACAACAACCACCGCTTGATCGTGCTGTGAAAGTAGCTTTTCCGACATAACAGAATTCATGTCACTTAACACAACTTGTCCAGTAAAGGCCTTAATAGGTAATTTTTGAATTGCGATTGGCATAGGCCTACCTTGAGCAGCTTTAACGTAGATCATGAGATAATCATCAGCTGATCTAGCAGCTAAAATCTTATCGGATAACTCAACCTTGACTGTGACGGTGTTGCTAATATTGCCACTTTCAACCCGGCTTAATTCTTGCAAAATACTCACCAATGCCTGTCGATCAGAACTTTGTTCAGGTAATACTGTTAATGCCTTATTCCAAAGCGCCTTAGCCAGCTCGAAATCTTGCACACTAACGGCAAACATACCTGCTAAGTAGAGTGCATCCGGTGCGTTTGGATCAAGTTCAAGCGCCTGTTTGATTAGATTAACAGGGCGGCCTACAAACTGGTCATCATTAGCGCTAATCATTGCAGAAGCGTATTCAACTAACAGTCTAGGGTCTTGAGAATTTATTTGATAAGCTTGTTCATAGGCATTCAAAGATAGCTCAACCTTGCCCAGCTCAAAATATGTTATACCAAGCATTTTCCAGGCATCAAAATCGCCAGGATTGTCATCCAAATGTTGTTTAATGTTAGCTGCACTTTCTTCAAGGCTAAGTGGTTGAGAATCAACAACCTCTGCTTGACTAACAGGTTTGTAATTGCTCAAATTTTGATAAACGCCCATGGCAAAAATTGGCAGTAACACAATCACCACACCAGCCCAAATATTTATATTTGATTGGCTGGACACCTTGACATGGGCTTGATTAAGTTCTAATGCCAATGTGCTTGATATTTCTTCTAACGCTTGATCATATTGCTCTTGATCAATCAATCCTTGCTCAAGATCGCTCTGTAATTCTAACTTTCTTTGCTTACCAAGAGTAATGTTTGATTGCTGCAGATCTAAGCCATTATCGGCCAACGGGTATTTTAAAAACCAAATAGACCAAGCAATAGAGCCAATTAGCATTAGCCCTATCCAAATAAATATACTCATGATTCAGCCCTCGATTTGGCACCAATATTTTTAACAGGCAGACGATATCTTCTATCAAATGCTGCTAATAAAGCGCCTAACGAAATAAACAAGCCACCTAACCAAATCCATCTAATGAGTGGTTTGTAATAGATTCTTAAACTCCAAGCACCCTCACCTAAAGGCTCACCTAAAGCAACATATAAATCTCGATATAGACTAGGGTCGATAGCCGCCTCTGTCATTGGCATGCCAGTTACATATTGACGTTTTTCTGGCTGCAAATTGGCAATCAATTCACCTTCATAATAAGCCTCAACCCTACCTTTATGTCCTTGATAATTATGCTCAGAGAAATTATCCACGCCTTTAAACACAAATTCATAACCTTTAATAGTTATAGGCTGATCAACGTTCATTTTTATGTCTTTTTCTATACCAATCTGAGTTGTGACTGTTGCCCCAAGTAGGAATATTGCAATACCCATATGCGCGAAAATCATGCCAAGAAAGGCTAAACTAGTTGCGCCTTTTTGACGAATTCGACCAACCAATAATGTTAATGAATGTAGCATAATCCAGATAAACAAAAAAACTGCCAACGCAACAAAAATATTATCGACCATCAACAAACTGACGACAAACAACAAGAACACCCCCAGCCAAATTGGCTTCAAAATCCCAAAAATACGAGCAAGCGTATCCTTCTTCCAGCGTAAAAATGGCGCAATCACCATTGCTAAAACTGCTGGAATCATGATCGGCACAAATACTGCATCAAAGTATGGGGCGCCAACTGAAATTTTCCCCAGCCCTAAAGAATCTAATAATAATGGATATAAGGTGCCCAAAAAGACGCTGAGCATAGCGGCAACTAATAAAATATTATTAACCAGCAAGCCACTTTCTTTCGACAACCAATGAAATGAATTTTGGCTGCGCATGAGTGAAGCTCTCCATGCATATAATGCCAACGATCCACCAACAACAAGTATCAAAAATACCAAGATAAAGGCGCCTCTATCAGGGTCTGCGGCAAAAGAATGTACAGATGTTAAAATACCTGATCTAACTAAAAATGTTCCCAATAAACTCAAAGAAAATCCAGCAATGGCCAATAGTACCGTCCAGTGTTTAAAAGCACCGCGCTTTTCACTCACACTTAACGAATGCACCAGTGCAGTAGCAACTAACCACGGCATAAATGAAGCATTCTCTACCGGATCCCAGAACCACCAACCACCCCAACCAAGCTCATAGTATGCCCACCATGAGCCAAGTGTAATGCCGAATGTCAAAAATGCCCAAGCAACCAAAGTCCATGGGCGCGACCAGCGTAGCCAAGTAGAATCAAGCTGGCCGCGAACAAGGGAAGACAAAACAAAGGCAAAAGGGATTGCCATACCTACATAACCCATGTACAACATTGGCGGATGAATAATAAGACCAAAATCCTGTAACAGCGGATTTAGTTCGCGCCCCTGTGTTGGGATAATATCAAGGCGCTCAAAAGGGTTTGAAGTTAACAACAGGAACAATAAAAACCCAATACTAATTAAACCTAAAATAATCAAAATATGATTTAAAACCTCGCTTGGTAGGCGTTTAGAAAGCACTGAAACCGCAACACTCCAGCCTGATAGGATCAATGCCCATAATAACAACGACCCTTCGTGCGCACCCCAAACAGCCGACATTTTAAACATGGCTGGCAGTTCAGTATTGGAATTATTGGCCACGTACTTTACTGAAAAATCATCTACAATAAACGCGTTCATGAGTACCGCAAAGGCAACCAAGGTCCAAAAAAATTGTGCCCACAACATTGGGCGTGATAATTGTGCCAAGGCTAAATTACCCCTAAGCAAGCCAATTGTTGGTAACACAGTTTGTAGGCAGGCAAACGCCAACGCTAACACTAATGCAAAATGTCCAAGCTCTACTAACATATTAAACTACTCATCAAATAAATCTATAATTTTATCTAATCCGCCAACATTAATGGAGATATCTGCCTGCTCCGCCACAATTGGCTTGGCATGATAAGCAACTGACAAGCCAGCAACTTTCATCATTGCCAAATCATTGGCACCATCGCCAACGACAATCACTTGACTAGTGTTTAACGCATGTTGTTGGCACAATTCATCAACAAAGTTAGCCTTAGCCTGGGCATTAATGATCGGACCTTGTGTTGTGCCAGTTAAGCGCCCATTACTAACTTCCAAAACATTCGCTCTAGAATAATCAAGGCCAATATCTTGAGCCAGGCGTTCGGTAAAATAAGTGAACCCACCAGACACAACCGCACTTTTAACCTGCCTTTCATGCAAAAACTCAATCAACGTCTTACCGCCAGGATTAACCTCGAGTCTATCCATATACACTCGCTCCAATACTGATACATCCAAGCCTCTTAGCAAATCAACACGCTCAGCAAGAGAGCTATCAAAATCCAGCTCACCTTGCATAGCACGCGCGGTAATATCCGCCACTTGAGGTTTTAGATTAGCAAAATCAGCAATTTCATCAATACACTCAATATTAATCAAAGTTGAATCCATATCGCTAACCAAAAGACCAACTTGGCTTGCTAAAAACGACTCAGGTAAGAAATTAAAATCAAGCTTAAACGTTTCTCTTAACACGTTTAAATCAATAGTTTTATCTGTAGTAAAGCGAAAATGTGTTCGCTTTTTTTGGATATCTGCACCAACTTGTTGAGAAACAAGTTGTGCTATTGTCAAGTTTTGACTATGTAGAATGATCGTCTTCACATGTCACCTTGTTTTAAATATGGTGCGGAAGGAGAGACTCGAACTCTCACGTCTTACGACACTGGAACCTAAATCCAGCGTGTCTACCAATTCCACCACTCCCGCGAAGAATTTGAAATTATACCTAAATAATGTTAAAGTGTGTACTTTCAAACCTAGGAATAATCAAATGACAATTACTAATGCAGTATCCGCTATGGCAGGCGCTATTATTATGGTCTCACTACTTTTAAACAACAGCAGCTTATTTGAAGAAGCAAGCTGGTTGTGGCTAACTTTCTTTGTTGGCTTTAACTTATTTCAATCGGCTTTTACTGGATTTTGCCCTGCTGCTAAAATCTTTAAAACAATCGGCTTAAAAGACTAATTATTAGTCACTGGTATCAAACCAGTTAAGCTTTTCTCTTAGCTTAACCACTTCACCAACAATAATTAAAGTTGGCGCTTTAATTGGCTGTGTTGCCACCACATTGGGCAATTCGCCCAATGTGGTAGTCCACACTCGATGATCAGGCGTTGTGCCTTTTTCTACAAGTGCAACTGGCATATCACTGCGCATGCTATGTTCAATTAACTTATCCGAGAGGTGTTGCGCCCCTTTGAGCGCCATATAAAACACAATGGTTTGTTGCTCAACAGCCAACTCATCCCAAGGTAGATTCATACTGCCATCTTTCAGATGGCCAGTAACAAAACGACAAGATTGAGAATAATCGCGGTGTGTCAACGGAATACCAGAATAAGTTGAACAGCCGGAAGCAGCCGTAATACCAGGAACGACCTGGAATGGAATGCCATTTTCAGCCAATGTTTCAATCTCTTCACCACCGCGACCAAAAATAAATGGATCGCCACCTTTAAGTCGACAAACCCTTCTACCTTGTCTAGCCAAATCAACCAACAACTGATTAATGCCGTCCTGAGGAACGCTATGATTGTCACGCTCTTTGCCTACATAAATAAGCTCAGCATCGCGCCTAACAAGCTCCATCACTGCCTTAGAAACTAAACGATCATACAAAATAACATCTGCTTGCTGCATAAGACGTAAGGCTTTAAATGTAAGCAAATCAGGGTCTCCTGGACCTCCACCTACCAAATACACCTCGCCAACATCGGTATCACTAGAATCATCAAGCTGTTGTTGCATGTCTGCTTTAGCCTCGTCTATTTTTCCAGAAAACACTTTTTCTGCCACAATACCTGAAAAAACACGCTCCCAAAAATAGCGCCTATCTTCAATATTACTAAATTTTGACTTAACCTGATCTCTAAAATTACCTGCCAATTCTGCTAGTTTTCCATAAGCATGAGGAATGCTGCTTTCTAATTTGCCTCGAACTAAACGTGCCAAAACTGGCGCTTTTCCTGCTGATGAAATAGCAATAACCACAGGCGATCTATCTACAATCGATGGCATAACAAATGAACATAAATCGGGCGAATCCACCACGTTAACAGGAATATTTGCATCTTGTGCTAGCTGGGAAATTTGCGCATTAACCTGAGCATTATCTGTTGCAGAAACAATCAACGCCTGAGTGGTAATATCACTCAATTCAAAACTGCGCTTTACTAAAGTAATTTTACCTTGATCGGCTAATTCTTGAACGTTTTGACAAGCCGATTGATCAATACATGTTACCTGTGCATTTGCCTTAAGCAGCAGTGTTATCTTTCTATAGGCAATATCACCGCCACCAACAACCAAACAAGGCTTATGTTTAATATCAATAAAAATAGGGAAGTAATTCATGTGTTATTACAACTATCTAAATAAAAAGCTTATATTATAATGTCTTAACCTTAATTAAAAACACAAAACACCCGTTGTTATGGCTCACGAGCACTTTACCTGTCCTTTCTCACATTTAATTCTTAGTGGTCGATGCGGCTGTCAATTTTCCGCTAAAGATTGCGTGGCAGAAAAAGAATTTGGCTCGTGCTCAAATCACAATGGCTCAGATGCCTGTCAAGCAGTTTACTATCACTTGCGCGACAATAGCGACTTTGTCTTAAAAACACATCATGTTAACAATCTTTCTGTTGGTCAACAATCTAAAATAAAAATGGGTGGCTTGCTTGCGTTACAAGAATTATTGGGGGTTGATAATGGCGATAAAATCCTTGACATCAAGGACTTGGTGTCAAAGATTAATATTAATTATCCAGATCTAGCGCTTATTCCTTTTTCCAAACTCATGCCAAGAATTGCTAAATTTAAATTTAGAAAAAAGCCTTAAATTTTTAAAACTTTCTTAACAAAGGGAATAGATATCGGGCTCTTTTGCCTTAAAGACTCTCGGTCTAATTGATCTATGGCAGAAAGAACTACACTTAAATCTCTAGAAAAAACCTTGAATAAATAAGCGTAAATCTTGTCATCAATTTCAAGATTCTTGTCTTGCATTTTTCGCTGAATTAAAACAATTTTTTCTTGATCATCAGGCTGCTCTAAACGATAAACAACTGCCAAAGATAATCGCGTTTTAAGGTCTGTCAATAATGTCAACTCACCAGGCATCAAAGGTGCTGACACGATAAGCTTAGTGTTAGTATGTTTAATTTGATTATATAAATCAAACAATTCTTGCTGCTGGATCACGCTAAGTTGATCAATATTATCAACACACACCCAATCATAATCAGACAGTGTGTTTAAAAAATCACTCGGCAAAGCTTGTTTAATGTCTATATAAACTGCTTTTAGGTTTTGCTCTAGCGCTTTAAAAATACAGCCTTGCAACAAATGTGTCTTACCACTAGAGCGATCCCCATAAACAAACATAACCGACGATCCATTTTGAGAAAATAGCGTGTCAATAAAAGTCAGTAATGCTTGATTTTGCTTCACAGAAAAATTACTCAGCAGCATTTTTGAATCTAGTGAAATAGGCAATCCAAGTTGTTTCATGATGCTGTATTTATTTTTTCTCTTGTGAGATAATTTTTTCCATCCAAATCCAGATATAATCCGCACCACTCAGCACGGTAGAAGTAGCAACAATAACAAAAAATACCGTGCTCCATTGCGCTTGAATTGGATATATTTGCACAATAACCAAAAATAAAACCAATGCGATTTGCAACGCAGTGTTGATTTTAGATAGTTTTGAAGGGGAAAGTAGCTCGTCTTTTGGTGTACCTGCACCAATAAAACATCCAACCGTGCCCGACACAATCATTAAATCGCGCAAAAAAACTAAAACCAATAACCATAATGGCAACAAGCCAATCAAATACAACGTGACAAAACTACTCACCAATAGTAGCTTGTCAGCTACTGGATCAAGAATAGAGCCCAATCGAGATTGAAACGAGTAACGCTTAGCAATCCAGCCGTCTAGTGCATCTGTAATTCCAGCAACAAAAAACAATACCATGGCCAAAAAATATTGATGATTTAGCAACGTCATTACAACAGGTACTGTTAAAATAATGCGTAAGATTGAAAGTGCATTTGGCACGCTGGAAAAATTCATTTTTCGACGGATTCAATTGAAATTCAAAAAAATTAATTATACGGAAAAAACCCTATGTCATCATTGACTTACCAAGATTCAGGTGTCGACATTACTAAAGGTAATGACTTAATTGAACAAATCAAACCTATTGCAAAATCCACCATGCGTGATGGCGTATTAGCGGGTCTTGGCGGATTTGGCGCCATGTTTGAGCTAGATCTTAAAAAATATAAGAATCCAGTTTTGATTTCTGGCACAGATGGTGTTGGCACAAAACTTAAAGTAGCAGAAATGCTCAATAAACATGATACCATTGGCATTGATTTAGTTGCCATGTGTGTCAATGACTTAATTGTACAAGGCGCAGAACCTTTGTTTTTCCTAGATTATTACGCAACTGGCAAACTTAATACAGAATTAACCACATCGGTTATTTATGGTATTGGCGAAGGTTGTAAAATCTCCGGTTGTGCTTTAATTGGCGGTGAAACGGCTGAAATGCCTGGCATGTATCAAGGTGAAGAATATGATTTAGCTGGTTTTTGCGTAGGCATTGCCGATAAAGATAAAGTGATTGACGGAACGAAAGTTGCAGACGGTGACCATATAATCGCTCTAGCTTCATCAGGGCCTCATTCAAATGGCTACTCACTCATTCGAAAAGTCTTGGAGCAATCCAAACCAACAGATGCTCAACTTCAAGCGCTTATTGAGCCTACTAAAATTTATGTTAAATCGGTTTTATCACTCATTGAAAAACATTCAGTGCATGCAATTTCTCATATTACCGGTGGCGGACTTATAGAAAATATTCCAAGAGTTCTGCCAGATAATTTAGCTGCTAAGTTAGATAGCAACTCTTGGAATTTACCTGAGATCTTTCAATTCTTACAAGATAACGGCAATATCGATATGATGGAAATGTATCGCGTCTTTAATTGTGGCGTTGGCATGGTGTTAGTTGTTCCTGCTGAACAAAGTTCGGCAGTTATTCAACACATGAATGAACAAGGAGAAAATGCCTGGTTAATTGGTGAGATTACTGCCAATAAAGGTGATCAAGTGATTATCTAAATGAAAGGTGTTGTGCTAATTTCTGGCAGCGGCTCAAATCTGCAATCGCTGATTGATAATGCTGAAAAAATCGACCTAGATATTCAAGCCGTTATTAGCAATAAAGAAAATGCTTACGGCTTAAAACGTGCCCAAAACGCCAATATTCGCACCCATACTATCAATCATAAAAACTTCTCCACTCGAGAGAAATTTGACCAAAACTTAAGTCAAATTATTGACCAATATACGCCAGATATTATCATTCTAGCAGGCTTTATGCGTATCCTCACCGAAGAATTTACACAAAAATATATCGGAAAAATGCTAAATATTCACCCATCTTTACTGCCCAAATTTCAAGGCCTTAACACCCACCAAAGGGCGCTTGATGCTGGCGAGATTGAGCATGGCGTGAGCGTTCACTTTGTTACAGCTGAGCTGGATGGCGGACCTATCATTGCCCAATCTCGGGTTCAAGTATTCACACATGATACTGCCGAATCACTGGCTAAACGGGTCTTGGTAGAGGAGCACAAACTATTCCCCAGAGTTGTTCACTGTTTTACTCAAGGGCGACTATCGCTCAACGACAATTGCGTTGTCTTGGATGACAAGTGCCTATAAAAACCGCATTCCTTCTAATTATCGGCATTATTTCTATTAGTGCTCATGCACTCAAACCGCATGTTGCCAAATACCAATTATCTATTAATGGTTTAAAAATTGCAGAGGAAGTACGCACACTACATCAATTAGATGACCAATATTTTTATACCGCCAACGCCAAAACTACAGGCATAGCCGCACTGGTAAAAAATTATTCAGTTGCCGCTAGCTCCAAATTTTTTATTAACCAGCTTGGTGTTAATGGTATCAACTATCAAATTATAGAACTGGAAGATACGCAAATAAAAGATAATTATTCAATTGATATTAACGCCAAACACCGTCGAGTTACC
>JAHZJR010000028.1 GCA_022600805.1 Pseudomonadota bacterium | reverse complement strand
TATTGGTGAAACACTTGAAGAGAGGGAGGCTGGTAATATGGAAGCCGTTGTTTCTCGTCAAATTCAGGCGGTGATTGATCGTGTCGGTATCGATGCCTTCAAAAATATCATTATTGCTTATGAGCCTGTCTGGGCAATTGGCACAGGGGTGACAGCAAGCCCGCAACAGGCACAAGATGCACACGCCTTTATTCGCTCAATGCTGGCACAGAATGACGCAAGCGTTGCTCAGACTACCCCTATCTTATATGGCGGCAGTATGAACCCTGGCAATGCAGCCGAGCTAATTGGCTGTGAAGATATTGATGGCGGCCTTATTGGTGGAGCCTCATTAAAAGCAGAAGATTTCTTACAAATTTGTAAAGCGGGTTAATTATGTCATTTCAAATCATTTTAATTATTCATGTGCTTTTGGCGTTAGGTTTAATCGCACTTGTTTTAATGCAACATGGTAAAGGTGCAGATGCAGGTGCAGCTTTTGGCGCAGGTGCATCGGGATCGGTCTTTGGTGCGCGAGGCGCTAATTCATTTATTTATAAGCTCACTGCTAGCGTAGCGGTTGGTTTTTTTACCACTAGCTTGACGCTGGCTTATTTAGCAACCAACGAAACTGACGGTGACAATGAGCCAAGTAGCATTATGGAGCAAGCAGCTCCCGTTGTACCTTCAGATGTGCCGATGCTTGCACCAGCACCATCTGATTCAAGCGACATTCCTAACTATTAGGTTGCTATAATTTTTTTTGCCGATGTGGCGGAATTGGTAGACGCGCTACCTTGAGGGGGTAGTGAGCTACGCTCGTGCCAGTTCGACTCTGGCCATCGGCACCATATTAAACATCAATGCTAAGTACGGCATTGGTACCCTTTTTTCCTTGGATTTAGTGATATTCGCCAGTTATGTGAATTCACTAATTGTTGCACAATGGCAACCCAAGATGTTACCTGTTCTAACAGACTGTGACTATCCAGCGGAGCAAATAAGCGTATTAATGCAAAACTATGTTGCTTGTCACGCGATGTATCGTATCGAAAAAGAGGATTAAAAAATCTTTATAGCTTGATGTTGTAGTAATTGAGAATAAAGACCATGATTCCGTAGCAAGCAGCAGTAATTGCAACTGAGATAAATAAGCTTAAGTAAAAATCAACCCCCTGTTTGAGTAATACAGGTAGCGCGATAAATAAAGCTAATGAGGGCAGCACCAGCCAGAAAATACTTGTAGAAAGTTGGCTGATTTTTTCAATATCTTTGGTATCTATATAAATCCATAAGATAGCCATCACCGAAACCAAAGGGATGGACGCCAACAAGGCACCCAATAAGGAGCTGCGTTTTGAGATCTCTGATATAGCCACAATTAGCAGTGCGCTAATCACCACTTTAGATAAGTAATAAATCATATTAAAACAGTTATTGTTGTGCCGTTATCATTAGACACTAGGTTGATTTTCCAGGCTCTTCGGGTGATGATTTGATCAACAATAGCCAATCCTAGTCCAGTGCCGCCACTGGCTCTATTACGTGAAGACTCTAGCCGATAAAACGGCCTAAAGATTTTGTCTTGATGCTGTTTTGGTATACCATAACCTTGGTCTGTTATAGCCAATTGTAAAGCGCCCCCTTGTTGTTTCCAAGAAATAGATATAGGATTTTTGTTGCCATAACTGACGGCGTTTTTAATTAAATTGAATAAAACTCGATGTAGTGCTACGACGTAAGTTTCAAGTTGACAAGTGGTGTCACCGACTAGATTAATAACTTGATCCTTATCAGGTTTTATCTCTTTAATAATAGTTGTTATTAAAGTGTTAATACTGATACACTCAATATCTTCGTCCTCAAACCCTTTGGTGAGCTGCATATATTCTTGAATAATCAGCTCCATATTGTCAACTGCCTCAACGAGTTCGCGCTTTAATTCAGTATCAGTAGAGTTTGGCAACATTTCTAGCGCCATTGTCATACGGGTTAATGGTGTGCGTAAATCATGCGAAATTCCACCCAATAGTACTGTGCGATTTTCTAAAAGATTTTGAACATCGGCTGACATTTTGTTAAATGCTTTGGCGGTTTGCGCTAGTTCTTTTGGACCTTCTTCCGGCAATATTTCAGGTGCATTACCCAGGCCAATCATGCTAGCTGCTTCTGATAATTGTTGAATCGGCTTGGTGAGCTTTCTAACGAGAATTAAACTGCTGAGGGTGGCCATAATGGCTAATATAGATAATAAATACAGTGCAACCGAGGGAAGAGATACACCAATTCTATTTCTATCAAAACCAAGTCTTACCGACTCCCCAGCAATGTTGATATCAACCCAGTGCCGATTAGGATTGTTAACATCTGGTGCAATGTCTACCGTTGACCCAAGACTGTTAGACAGGTTGCTTTCCATATAATGAAAGTGAGGTTTTAAATGTGTGTGTGCGGCCAGCTGTTCACTGCCACTACCCCAGAACAATTGATGATTTTTTGATAGTTCATTGATGAAATCCTGTCTTGTTTCTGGTGGCAGCTCAACATAGGTTTTGGCAGATAGGTGAATAAGAGAGGCCAGATCTTCAGCATTTCTTTTGCCAACAGGTAGAATAATAAAATATCCGGCAATGGCAATGGTGGCAATCAAAAACGCCAACATGGTGCTGGTGATGATTAATGAGGTACGGCCAAACAAGGTTTTAGTCATGCCCCATTATCTCCATTTGGGGTAAAGCGATAACCCACACCTCGGACCGTACGAATAAATTGGGGCTTGGCAGGATTGGGTTCAATTTTTTTACGCAATCGGGTAATACGAACATCAATAGACCGATCAAATGGGTCACGCTCTATCCCGGCCAATTCATCCAAGATAAAATCACGACTAATAGGATGATTCGGATTGCTAATAAACAATTGCAACAATTCACTGTCTGCATAACCGAGGGTAATTTCTTGATCGTGATGATGCAAAATAAGTGACTCTTTATCAAACAGGTAAGGGCCGAATTTAAACAGCTCTCCATCTGTTTGTTCATCGGTGTTACTGTAGTTCACCCTTCTTAATAGCGCATTAATTCTGGCCAGTAGTTCGCGCGGGTTAAAAGGTTTGGCCAAATAGTCATCTGCACCAATCTCAAGACCAATAATGCGGTCGATGTCTTCGCCTTTAGCAGTCAACATTATGATGGGAATATTAGAAGCGCTTCGTAATCGTCTGGCAATGGATAGGCCGTCTTCTCCCGGCAGCATTAGGTCAAGCAGAATCAAGTCAGGTATGTGGTTGCTTAGCCATTCATCCATTTGTATTCCATCACTCACACTATGACTTACAAATCCTTGTTCTGTTAGATAGCGCTCTAACATGCGACAAATGCCAGGGTCGTCATCAACAATTAAAATTGTTTTTTCAGTATTCATGAGTTCGATTATACGTCAGCACTTGTTATTAGGGCGCTGGTTACAATTGGTAACAAAGCGTTACTAATTGATTTATTGGGGAAATGCTGCAGTTACATTGACGTCTTATACTGAGCCCAACTTTAAAAAAAATTTAATAATCACGGAGTAATAACATGAAAAAAATCACCAAAGTTTTAGCGTTATCAACAGTACTATTAGGGGCTTATGCAGCACAAGCACATGTTGCTAATCATCAACATCAGCATGGCGACCTATACAATAAAGTTCAAGCCATGTCGCCAGCTGAACAGTCTGAATTTAGACAAATGATGCACAACAACATGGATAAATTGAGCCCTCAAGAGAGACAAGCTTTTAAAGATAGAATGAGAGCTTCTCAAGGATTTGGCCCAGGTGATGAGCATAATATGCATAGAAGATCAGATGCAAACAAGCAGTAAATTCTATGACAACTATGGAGCGTGCTGGATTTTTCAACATGATGCAAAAAAATATGAGAAATATGTCAGACCTAGAAAGACATGCTTTTTTTGATTACATGGGCTTTGATGAAAAGGCTAGACATAAAACCATGAAGCGTCTTGGTATTAAGCATCATAAGCAAGAGCACAAGTCGCTATAGATTTTTAATTACCCCTCTTTTTTTTGATCTGTAGTATCTAATTAGTGCGGGATTAGCTACCCTAAGTAGCCCTTATATTTTTTATAATCCAAGTAAAAACCTCAGGTTAATTTGTATTACAATTAGAACATTTTATGAACTGGAAATACCTGCTATGAACTGGCGTCATCGAACCGAAAGAAAATTTGAAAGATTTTCAGATTTGCTATTTACCCATAGCAAAAAAACCATTTTTGCCGTTTTGTTATTAGTGACAGGCTTTGGCTCTCAGTTGTCCACGTTAACTATGGATACCTCTACAGAAGGTTTTTTGCATAAAACCGATTCTATGCGTGTGGCTTATGACGAGTTTAGAGATCAGTTTGGTCGGGATGAAAAACTCCTGGTTGCCATCAAAACAGAGAATGTTTTTGATCTAGATTTCCTTAAAAAATTAGAAAAACTACACAAAAAGCTTGAGGCAGAACTGCCTTATATTACCGATGTAAACTCCTTGATTAATGCGAGAAACACTTATGGTGATGAAAAAAGCCTGATTGTTGAGGATTTGTTCGAAGTTTTGCCAGACTCACAACAACAGATTGAGCCGCAAAAACAAAGAGCACTTAACAATCCTTTATTGCAAAATTTGCTCTTTAGTGAAGATCAAAAATTTGCCGCTCTTGTTATCGATACCCAAACTTATTCTTCTTTTGATGCAGATGGTAAGCTATTAGTCGAGCAAGAAGAAGACGAGTTTGCAGATGAGCTGGTCATTAGCGCCCCAACAGATCAAATTTATTTGTCAGATGCTGAAAACACCTTGATTGTGAACAAAGCCCAGCAAATTATTAAAGAGTTTGCGGCAGATGATTTTGAGATTTATTTAACAGGTTCTGCTGTGATTGCCGGCACACTTAAGCAAAGCATGATGGAAGATACCAAAAGCTTTATCACTAAAATGATAGTGATGATCGTTATTGTTTTAGGATTATTATTTAAGCGTGTATCGGGCGTTTTATTGCCACTTGTATCAGTTGCCTTTACTATTACGGTGACCCTGTCTCTTATGGCGATTACGGGCGTACCATTTACCATTGTTACTCAAATTATGCCGTCATTTTTATTAGCGGTGATTACCGGCGGCGCTATTCATTTGTTGGCTATTTTTTACAAAGACCTATCCAAGACTCAAGATAGAAAAACCTCCTTGCGTTACGCTATGGGACACTCTGGATTGGCGATTGTGATGACATCACTCACCACAGCAGCAGGTTTGTGGTCTTTCTCATTCTCAGAACTATCTCCCGTAGCTGATCTTGGTGTGTTTGCCAGTAGCGGTGTATTGATTGGCTTGTTGTTTAACTTGGTTTTATTGCCGGCGTTGATTGCTAGCATGAAAATTAAACCGCATACAGCTAAAGAGGATGCACAGGAGCACACGCAGATGGACAAAATGTTGTTGAGCATTAGCCGCATTTCAACCGGTTATCCGAAAGCCATTATTGCAGTTAGCACACTGATGATTGTGGTGGCAATCGCCTTTGCCTCACAACTCAGATTTTCGCATTATCCATTGATCTGGTTTCCAGAAGATCACGCCTCTCGTGTGGCAACTGAAGTGGTTGATGATAAGCTCAAAGGCTCAATCACCATGGAAATAGTCATTGATACAGGTAGAGAAAATGGTTTGTACGAGCCTGCGGTTTTAAATAAAATTGAGCAGGCTACTGATTATTTAAACAGCGTTCAAACACAAGACTTTTACGTGGGAAAAACATTAAGCTTGGTGGACGTTCTTAAAGAAACCAATCGTGCACTTAATGAAAATAAATCTGAATATTATGTTGTGCCACAGGACAAAAACCTAGTTGCCCAAGAGTTATTTTTATTTGAAAATAGTGGTAGTGATGATTTGGAAGATTTTGTCGATGCGAGCTTTTCCAAGGCGCGTATTACCGTTAAATTGCCTTATGTTGAATCCTTGGGGTACAACAAGTTTTTAACTGAGTGGCAGACCTATTTTAATCAGCAATTTGATGGCGTGGCCGATGTTAGATTTACAGGTATATCGGTTTTATTGTCCACTATTATGGAGAAGGCTATTCACTCTAGTGCAGTGAGTTATGTGATTGCTTTTGGTTTGATCTCAATTATGATGATCGCCCTAATTGGTAATGTTAAAATTGGCCTAATTAGCATGATTCCAAATATGTTACCAATTTTATTCTTATCAACCATTATGGTGATTTTCGATATGCCGCTGGATATGTTTACTATGTTAATTGGCGCCATTGCACTCGGCTTGGCAGTTGATGACACTGTACACTTTATGCATAATTTTAGACGCTATGAGCTTGAATATAACGATGTTGACAAAGCGGTAAGACTAACACTTATGGGTACTGGTCGAGCAATTGTGGTTACCTCAATAGTATTATCAGTAGGATTTTTGGTGTTGTTGTTTGCGTCAATGAGTTCTATGTTTAATTTTGGCGTCTTAACGGCTAGTGCTATTTTTATAGCGTTATTGGCTGATTTTTTCTTAGTGCCTGCGATCATGAAACTACTCATTCACAATAAGGGAGATTTATAATGAATATACGACTATTAATCACGCTGGGCATCTTCTTGGGGGCGTCTGCCGCGTCTGCTGTCGATCACGCTCGCAGTATTATGGACAAAGCCGATGCTCGAGATGACGGGGCAAGCATGGTGTCCACCATGCAAATGATGTTGATTGATAAAAACAACAAGCAGCGCATCCGCCAAATGCGCACCTTCTCAAAAGATATCGATGCTAACACCGAATATAAAACCATTTTCTTTTTATCGCCGAGTGACGTAAAAAATACCGCATTTCTAACTTATGATTATAGTGGCGATGATAAAGATGATGATCAGTGGATGTATCTGCCAGCCTTGAAAAAAACCAAGCGCATTCCAGCTAGCGATAAAGATGCGGCTTTTATGGG
>JAHZJR010000097.1 GCA_022600805.1 Pseudomonadota bacterium | reverse complement strand
TGCCGTGTCTTGATCACTCGAAATGATGTAATTGCGTCCATCGAGAATCATATCCCATGCCTCGCTGCCATCTGGTGTCGCATCCAGGAATTCACTGTATGTGTCGAATTCTGCTTTCCTTGAAAACACGAATAATTGGATCGCCAAAGATATTACCGCGGTTGGAACAACTAGGAACACCGATATCAACAGGATGAACCGCCCATAGTCACTCATTTTTCCGTAAATGATTATATCTATATTATACTTAAAGAGATATATCTAAACATAATTACTGAAAATAAAAAAGGTCGCAGACAAGTATCCCAAATGGCGCCTCAAAAACAACCGACTCGGAAAAAAAGCCCAGGTCATACCAAACTGAAAGCGCCAACTCAAACTAAACCGAAACAAACAAAGGAATGGAAAGTTAAAATAGAAAGACCAGGGTTCGATGTGCCACTGAAAAGGTCTCGAGGGTTCACAGAAGACGGAGAACCAATCAACTACCCGTACATCCCTTCTGCTCCAGCGAACAGTCCCCCTACGAACCCTTATGTTTCGGCAGCGTATGAAGCAATTTTAACGTTCGCCAATTGGTTTGTTAGAGGTATACCGGGGATCTATCTTGCGTGTTTGATCATCGCGTATAGTTTATCGCGTGAGTTTGAAGTTTTGGAAGCGAAGAATGTTTCTTTTGTCAACAATGTTTCGTGGAAGATGTTCACTCAGTTCATGTGTTTTTATGCGTGTGAAAGTCTATTGAGATTGGTCATTCAATCGGGAGTGTTCGATCCTTGGGGTATTCCAGTGGTTGATTTCATTCTGTTCTTGATCCGTGTTGTTTTGAATCTCGCTTACTTACTGATGCTTTTCGTTCGTATCAATTTGTTTATGACGGCCTTTTGTTACCTATTGACGTCCTACATTACACTGGGCCAGAAACAGCCTCAGTCAAGAAATATCACGAGCAGTATGTTCGATATGCGTCTCGGAAGACTGAACGTGGCTTCGGATAATACGAACGGATGGTTCAGTCCGACTTGGGCTTATGGTACTTCAATGCCTCCTTACATGATCGTTGGTCTGAATTGGAAGCTCATGTACAAAGATTCCTTTTTCGGGAAGTTGGCATGGTTGGTCGAGTTCATTGCGTACCAGGTGGGTCAGACGTATAGAGACAACCATGATCTGCCGACCTTGAGTAGTTATGGTGTGTCATCGTTGTTCATGTTAGGCGCAAAGGTGTTCAATATCATCTCGGGCCTGACTTTTGTTGACAAGGTCTTTGTAAACATCATGACTAACTCGTATCCTACACCAGGCGACGAGAACTTTTTCCATGCTGACCCATTCGACGACGAAACAGGCAACGGCGGGATTATCGAGAGAAATGGGTCTGTCTACTTTGCACCATGGAAACAACCGGTTCGATTAGTGACCAAGTTCGCGCGTTCGTCTTCACTGTTTTGTCAAAGGTCTACCTGGAATCTGTTGATCTCTACGATGGGCCAGGTCCCTGATTCTTCTTCGTTGTACCCCGGTCTTTACACCTGTTTCGGGGTTGATGCTCTGGGCAAGGCGTACATCAATTTTCCTGGTGTTTTCAAGGCCATTTCCAAACCTTTGAAGAAACGTTTATCTTTGGATAAGGTCATGATTCTGATGTTCTCCGTGGGTTACCAGCGCAAGAATCCTTATAGCCAGGAGTTCAACGAGTATTGGGAGAATATCCTCGCGTCAACAATGCAACTTTTTCTTGATTCGTTCTTTACATATGAGAATTTCATGAATCATATGGGCGCTTTGGAAGCAATAGGATTCAACCTGGAATATTTCAAGAGAGATGTGGATGCGGGTGCAGTTGGGACAATTCAGAAATCGATTGCACAAACAATGGTAGGTGTTAAGACTGATGATATTCGATTTGTCGACGGAACATCTGTGCTTGATATTCCAAGAAACACGGAAGTTAGCGCAAAGGTCCTTTCTTCTGTCAGTTTAGTCAGAGAGATCCAGTGTGGTGATCAAAAAAACAAGGGCAATAGTTGTTGTATGATCAACTCGAGTATCACGACATTTTCAGGGTTCTATTGTCCTGATGAAGAGTGTTCGATCGTTTTCTGAACCAACAATTCTTCGATCTGTTCATACGTGCCGACATATCCATTTATCGGAATATTTTATACTTTGGTTTCTTTTTTAATCATTTTTTTTTTCAGAACAGACCCGAAACTCTTTATTCGAAATCAGGTTTTTGTTGTTTTTACTTGAAGAATTCAGAAAAAAAAGAAGTTGGACAAATAAACATGAGTGCACCTAACCTAATCGAAGAGGCAGAAGCGTGGTTCGAACATAATAAGTTGGATGAGGATATCGAGAACCATTTCAAGACGAAAGAGACATATCGTAAATTTGCCGTGTTTGCCTTGATTCAACCCGGTGACAAAACAAAAAGCGGTCTCATGAACTTGATTGGTTACTTCAATACTGAGGAAAGCGCTTCAAATTTCTGCGAGATGCATGAATCTGCCTTTGACTTGGTGATGATTCGTACGAACGAATGGGTCAAAATGGACGAGATGGGCGCAAAACAATCAGACGAAGCAAACGTCAAGGCCGATATGGTGAAGTTGATGACAGATATGGTGAACCAGGAAAACACGCGTCTAGCAGGACTTGCTGCACGAAAAACCGGATCGGAAGATTTCAAAATGCTACAAAAAGAGACAAAGTTTGGTAAGTACATGGATTTGGATGCGATTATGAAGGCACACGAAACACATCGAGAACTATTGGAATCGATTGCTCAAGGTCGTAAAAAGGAAGAACAGTAAATATTTGTCGTTTTGATTAAATATATTAGATTCGATCACTACATTCATCAAGATGGACTCACCTATTAATGCCGGTATAGTCGAAAATGAAAACTGGGCATTGGTTCAGTCAAGTTTGAATATTTGGCATTTTCTGTTATGTCTAGTATTGGGTTTCGGGTGTATTTTCTTGCCTTTGAAATACTTGTTGATCTTGATTTTCGCGAACTTGATTTTGCTTTACCGATATCATGATTATTGTTTCGTGTCGAAAGTGACAGATTTGGCGGGAGAATGGGCAAAAGGGTGTAGAGGTGGACCGGGGTATTCCGAGAATTTGTTGGATCTTTTCAACGACCTTTTCGGGATCTCGCTGACGAAAGAAATGTTGAGTGGTACTTCGACTGCATTATTTATGTGTTCCTGTGTAATTGCCCTGACTCGTTTAGCTTTGGCGTATAGTATTCCGTTCATTTCGGATTGGGTCGGTTTTTCCATTGCGGTCTGGTGTATTGGTTTGTGGGTGACTTATGAAGTTTACATCACTTTCTTTTACGTTCCATCAGTTTATTGTCAAGCTTAAGTCCTAAACCAACCTTTTCTCTTTTGTCTCGAGGCAAGTGAAGACAAGAGATATTGTTGTTTCCCGGGGCATGTGTGCGTATCGTATCGAAAAGTCGTCCTGGATGAGACCTAATGTGATGCTGGGTAATACAGGCACTATATGATCTAGTTTGACCCGGGGGCATATTGTGTCGAGCATCGGTGGGGTTATTTGGTGGATTACTTTCATAGTAGAATGACACCGTTTTTCCATAGTATGTTTGAAAAAATATGGTCCCATTTCAAGAATATCGAATCCCATGTACCCGTGTTCACCATGGACTTTGAGTTCAACACTTGTCACGTTTTGGAGAGGCGGGATAACCTCCAACGAATAAGTCGATTCCTTCCTATCCCTAGCGGCACAATCACTGATGAACACAACCCTTCTTTGAACAGGCTCGTATTCTTTTCCTAAAGCTGCGGCGCGTATAAACTTCTGTCTTTCGTGATCATGTTTGCGGCAGTGGAGGAGTTTGGGTGAGACTGTTACCCCCGATTCTTCTATATCCTTGATTCGTCTGGATACAATCTCTTTCAGTCTGTTCAGTCCGTTTTTATCCATTCTTTTTTTTTCTCGTCTGTGCTCTCTCTCTTTTTTGTACTAAACATACCTTTTCTTCCAATCTATGAATCACATAAATAAGCGGACTATCTAATTCTGGACGTTCGGGTTGACCTTGTGTGAGAGATAAACCACAGCCAATGTCACGAGGATAACAAGGGCCACAGAAAGCATTAGGTTCAAATATAGGAATGGAAGAGATGTGATTTGTCCATATCGAGGCATGCTTCCAAAAGGGACGTTGTTGGTGTGCAAGAAAATACTGTAAAAGATCTGTAGAAAATCGAACAAGTACATAATCAAAGCAAGACTTCCAACGACAATCCTGGCTGTGGTAATTTCGTTACTTTCGTCATTGAT